>CAYNXN010000049.1:0-10297 GCA_964401175.1 uncultured Dehalococcoidales bacterium
CAATGATCATCATGAAGACGGACGCAACCGAGGAGGACATCAGGCGTGTGGTGACTGAGATCGAGCAGAGCGGCCTGAGGGCCGACGTCTCTCGCGGCGAGTACATCACCGTCATCGGCCCGGTCGGTGATGAACGCAGGCTGGCTTTTGACCGAATCGCCACGTTGCCGGGAGTCAAAGAGGCCACGATGGTTGAAACTCCCTACAAGCTCATCAGTCGTGAGTACGCCCGCTTCTTCGGAGACCAGGGGGCGCATCGCACAGTTGCCATCGGTCCGGTGCGTCTGGGAAACGGCGAGCCTGTCATAATCGCCGGACCATGCGCCGTCGAGAGCCGAAGGCAGTTGAAGCGCATCGCCGAAGAGGTGAAGAAGGCGGGCGCTCACATCCTCCGTGGTGGCGTCTTCAAACCGAGGAGCTCGGTGCATGCATTCCAGGGACTGGGAGCCTCCGGCGCCGAGGAGGCGGAGGAGGCGCTGCACTGGCTCCGTGAAGCGGGGGATGAGTTCGACATGCCGGTCGTTACCGAGGTTCGCGGCGAATCGATGGTCGAACTGGTCGCCCGATATGTCGACATAATGCACATCGGCGCGCGGAACATGTACGATCAGGACCTGCTGGTGGCGGTGGCGCGGCAGCACAAGCCCGTGCTGCTCAAGCGGCACTTCGGCGCGAGCATCGAAGAGCTGCTCTCCTTCAGCGAGTATGTTGCTGCCGAGGGCAACAAGGACATAATACTTTGCGAACGCGGCATCGTACCCATGGGTAAGGGCAAGAGCTTCACCAGATACACGCTTGATCTCGCGGCGGTACCGGTGATACACAACGAGACATATCTCCCGGTCATTGTCGACCCGAGTCATGGCACGGGGAGGCGCGACCTGATATTCTCGATGAGTTGCGCTGCGGTGGCGGCGGGAGCTGACGGCCTGATGATCGAGGCGCACTACGATCCCTCCGAGGCGCTCGTGGATGGGCCTCAGATGGTCACGCCCGATGAATTGAAGGACATCATCGATGCCTGCCGTCGGCTTCATGGCCTGGTGAAGAAGAGTTGAGATGAAGACGTCTCACGTCTGGTGTTCCGGCAATCTCTACCGCATGAGCGTAGGCTCGGGGGCGCTGGAACTCGTTGGTGATGAATTGTCCCGGCTGGGGTATTCCGGCACGGTGGTTGTGGTGACTGACGAGAGCGTCGGCAGTCTGTACCGCCGACCGGTGGAGGCTTCACTGGCAGAGGCGGGTTTCACATCCGAGTTCGTTGTCCTGCCTCCGGGAGAAGAGCAGAAGTCGCTGGAAGTGGCTGCGGCCATGTACAGCAGATTGAACGAGGTCGGTGCGGAACGGTCGACTCCTCTCCTCGCGCTTGGAGGCGGCGTCATCGGCGACCTGACCGGGTTTGTAGCAGCCACGTATTTCCGTGGTCTGCCGTTGATACATCTGCCCACCACACTGCTGGCCCAGGTGGACAGCAGCATCGGGGGCAAGGTGGCGGTGAACCACGGCCGGCTGAAGAACAACGTGGGAGCCTTTCATCAACCTGCGGCCATCATCGCCGATACGTCCACGCTGCGCAGCCTGCCGGAACGCGACTTCCGCAATGGCCTGGCCGAGGTCATCAAGAGCGCGGCCATTCGCGACGAGGGTTTCTTTCGCTACCTGGAGTCCGAGGTGGAGCACATCATGCGCCGCGACGAACGCGTGCTCGAGCGCATCGTGGCGGTCACTGCCGGCATCAAGGCATCGGTGGTTGAAGAGGATGAGAAAGACGCCGGGCTGCGCAACATCCTCAACTTCGGCCATACCGTGGGCCATGGCATCGAGTCGGCCTCCTCCTTCTCCCTCTGCCACGGCGAGGCCGTAGCCATCGGCATGGTGGCGGCCAATCACATCGCACTGGCCATGGGTCTCGTGGCGCCGGATGAGGTGGAACGGCTGCGTTCCCTCCTGCTCAAGACCGGCTTGCCCGTAAACGTGCCCGAAGGCATCGATGTCGAGGCGGTGTTGAGCGCGATGACTCGGGACAAGAAGGTCTTGAAGGGTCGGCTGCGTTTCATCCTGCCGCTGAGAATCGGCGAGGTTGTGATACGCGGTGACGTGCCTGCCGATA
This sequence comes from uncultured Dehalococcoidales bacterium, assembly GCA_964401175.1. GTDB lineage: Bacteria > Chloroflexota > Dehalococcoidia > GIF9 > AB-539-J10 > SKVJ01. The sequence goes on from CAYNXN010000049.1 coordinate 2,111, forward strand.
TTGTCAGGACGGCGCTTGTGAGGTCGTATGCTCTCGCCTGACATCTGTGCCTGTGTCACCTGTGGTGCTGATCTGGACAGGGCTCTGGCCGTTCGTGACCTGGTGACGTGGTATGAGGTGCGCATCGACCTCATCGGCGATGGCTGGGAGGAGGTGGCTCGGGTACTGCCGCGGCCCTGGATCGCCTGCAACCGCATTGCGGCACAGGGAGGACGATACGAGGGTGATGAGCAGAAACGCATCGCTACATTGTGGCACGCCGTCGAACTGGGAGCCGCCGTGGTTGATGTTGAGATGACGGCATCCGATGTCGACCGTATCGTCGCCGGGTTGAAGAAACGCGTACGTGTGCTGATTTCGCATCACGATTTCGAACGGACGCCGGATGAGGAGTCGCTTCTCGCCACGGTGCAGGCGCAGCAGAACCTCGGAGCGGACATCTGCAAGATAGTGACCATGGCTTCACGCGTGGAAGATACGGCGACGGTGCTGCGACTGGTACGGCGATGCCGGCAATTGCCTGTGGTCGCTTTCGCGATGGGGCCGCTCGGGATTGCCAGTCGCGTGCTGGCGCCCCTCAGCGGTGCGCTCTTTACGTACGCCTCGCTGGCGGCCGGCAGCGAAGCGGCGCCCGGGCAGTGGACGGTGGACGCGTTGCACGCGATATATGCCACTATTGAGGCACGATAGCATGAGAATATCGGGCGCGACTCGAGTCTGTGGCATTGTGGGTGATCCAGTCGCTCACTCGCTCTCTCCCGCGATGCAGAACGCCGCATTCAGTGCTGCGGGCCTGGATCTGGTCTACGTTGCATGGAGGCTGCCGCGAGGCGCGATCGAGTTATGTGCCGAGGCGACGCGCGCCATGGGCATTCGGGGCCTGAACATCACCGTGCCGCACAAGATCGATGTGTTGCCCTGTCTGGACGCGATCGATCCCGTCGCCGCGCGCATTGGCGCAGTGAATACCATCGTGAATGAGGACGGGCGCCTGACCGGCTACAACACTGATGCAGCGGGGTTCATCCAGGGCATCGATGCCGCGGACACGCCCGTCAACGACATGGATGTCGTTGTGCTTGGAGCGGGAGGTGCGGCACGGGCTGTCGTCTTCTCGCTTCTGGAACGGGGCGCCAGAGTGACGGTACTCAACCGGGATGCGGCCAGGGCCGAGTCGCTTGCCCGTGACGCATCAACCGCCTTTGGAATGCCGGTGCTGTTCGGCGCGCTGAGCGACGCCTCCCTGGAGGACCACGTCCCACGCGCGTCGCTGCTGGTGAACGCCACGGTGCTGGGTATGCATCCACTCGCGGATGTGTCGCCATGTCCCCGGCGGCTTCTGCGAGCAGGCCTGGCGGTCTGTGATATCGTGTACAACCCGCGGCTGACGGTACTGCTGCGAGATGCGGCTGAACGAGGAGCGACCACTATTGAGGGTGTGGAGATGCTGGTGCGGCAGGGAGCGGCCGCCTTCGAGCTCTGGACCGGTCGACCCGCGCCGGTGCAGGTGATGCGCTCGGCGGTGCTGGGGGAGTTGCAGCGTGCCGCGCACTAACGTGGCTCTCATCGGGTTCATGGGGGCGGGGAAATCGACCGTGGGCCGCGCGCTCGCGGCTCGAATGGGCAAGGCCTTCGTCGAGACGGATGCGCTGGTGGAGGAACGTGCCGGCATGTCGGTCGCCGAGGTCTTTGCGACGCGGGGCGAGGCGGTATTCCGAGATCTCGAGGCGGCTGCTGTGTGTGAGGCAGCCGGGCGTCAGAGCTGTGTCATCGCGTGTGGCGGTGGCGTCGTATTGAGAGACGAGAATGTGATGGCACTGCGAAGGTCATCCGTGCTCGTCTACCTGGAGGTATCCCCGGAGGCGGTAGTGCGGCGGCTCGGGCCCCGTTCGACGGTGAGGCCGCTCTTGAGCGGTCCTGACAGGGCGCGGCGTGTGAACGAGCTGCTGCAGGCCCGCAGGCCGGTGTATGAGTCTGTGGCCGATATCACTGTGAAGGTCGACGAGTTGTCCGTGGACGGCGTCGCAGCCGAGATTCAGAAGCGGTTGAAGTTATCATGATCGCACGAGTTGGCAGGAGCAGAGCATGCGGTGGCGCGCAGGTGCCCGGCTCCAAGAGCTACACCATTCGGGCGGCGATGTGCGCCGCCATGGCTGCTGGAGAGAGCATCCTCGAAGGAGCGCTGGAATCGGATGACGCCTCAGCCATTTTCGAGTGTCTGCACGGGCTCGGAGCGACCGTGAGTCGTGTCGACGGCAGCGTCCTGCTGTGTGGAGGTGGGCTTCAACCGCCGTCTGTGCCGCTGAACTGCCGCGAATCTGGAGCGACACTTCGCTTCCTGGCTGCTCTGGCGGCCACCGTACCCGGCGTCACCATCCTGCAATGCGCGCCGCCGCTGGCCCGTCGGCCTCACGAGCCGCTGCTTGCGGCCATCCGGCAGCTTGGCGTGCGGTGCGAGTTCGATGTGCGCTCGGGGCGACTCGTGGTGTATGGCCGCCAGCAGCCGTCGGCGCGTGTGACGCTGCGTGGGGACGTGAGTTCGCAGTTTCTCTCCGCCCTGCTGTTATCAGGGCCTCGTTACGGAGAGGGTCTGGAGATACGGTTGCTCTCTCCTGTTGTATCGCAGCGCTACGTGGAGATGACATGCGAGTGCATGCGGCGATTCGGCGTCAGTGTGGAGCACACGTCCGATTGGCTCTGCTGGCGCGTGCCGCCCGGGCTGTATTCGCCGCGCCGCTACGAAGTGGAGGGCGACTGGTCGGCCGCGGCCGCACTGCTCGCACTCGGGGCTATGACTGGCGACGTGCAGGTCAGGGACCTGTCATCAGACAGTCTGCAGGCGGATGTGGCTATGCTCGACCTGCTTGCAGCGATGGGGGCGATAGCGAGGGCGGATGGCCATTCCGTGCGGGTCACGCAGTCAGCGTTGCGCGGCTGCAGCTACAATCTCGCACAGTGCATCGACCTGTTGCCAGCTGCCTGTGTCCTCGCCGCAATGGCCGATGGTGAGACGGAGCTCTCGGGAATCGCTCGGGCGCGTGACAAGGAGTCCGACCGGGTGCAGGCGATGGCCACCGGGCTTGGCTGCCTAGGCGTGCCCGTGGACGTGTCCGAGGATACGATGCGAGTGCGGGGTGGTTCGGTGCGTGCTGGCGAAGTCCTATCCGCCGGTGACCATCGTATCGCCATGGCGTTTGGAGTCCTGGGCGCGGCTACCGGTGGCGTGGTGGTTCACGGGGCTGAATGCGTCTCCAAGACGTATCCGGCCTTCTGGCAGGTGTTGTGCTCCCTTGGTGTGGAGGTAACGTGCGATGAGTGACACTCTTGGCACGCTGTTCCGCGTGACCAGCTTCGGTGAGAGCCATGGTCCGTGTGTCGGCGTCGTGGTATCGGGTTGTCCCGCCGGACTGGGGTTGATTGAGGGCGACGTCCAGCACGACCTGGACCGGAGAAGGGCAAAGGGACAGCCTGGCGCCACGACTCGTGAGGAAGCAGACCGCGTGCGCATTCTCTCGGGTGTACATCAGGGGCGTACCACTGGCGCGCCCGTATGCTTGCTGGTGGAGAACGCGAACGTTCAATCTGCGGCCTATGCCGACCTGGCGAGGACGCCGCGGCCGGGGCACGCAGACTACCCCGCGGGTGTCAAGTATGGCGGCTGGAACGACGTTCGTGGTGGCGGCCGCTTCTCTGGCCGCATAACTGCCGGCTTGGTGATGGCAGGCGCCGTGGCGCGTCTGGCGTTGCGCCGGATCGGAGTGGAGGTGGATGCCCACACGGTTGCCATCGGCGGCATTGAGGCTCCTCCGTGCCCGGTCGACCAGGTGAGAACAAGGCGCTCGTCCAGCCCCGTCTCATGTTGTGACGAGTCGAGCTCCGTGCGCATGGCCTCTGCTATCGAGACGGCGCATGCCGAGGGCGACAGCGTTGGCGGCGTGGTGGAGTGCGTGGCCATCGGACTGCCATGCGGTTTGGGTGAGCCGGTGTTCGCCGGTCTCGAGGCCGAGATCGCCCATGCCGTGCTGGCCATACCTGCCGCCAAAGGAGTTGAGTTCGGCGCCGGCTTCGCCGCGGCGCGCCTTCGCGGGTCACAATGCAACGACCCCTTCTGCTTCGAACGCGAGACAGTGATGTCGACCAAGAACGACAGCGGCGGCGCGCTGGGCGGTATGGCCACCGGCATGCCTCTGGTGCTGCGAGTGGCGTTCAAGCCCACTCCGTCGATATCGCTCGAGCAACAGACCGTTGCGCTTGACTCAATGGAGAACACCACGATCAGCATACGCGGGCGACATGATGCCTGCATCGTGCCGCGCGCCGTGGTGGTGGTTGAGGCGATGGTTTCTATCGCCTTGTGCGACCTTGCCCTTCAGGGCGGATTCCTCTCGAGGGTGATGAAATGAGCATAGACGAACTGCGAAGCAGAATAGACGAGACTGACCGGGAGCTGGTGAAGCTTATCGCCCGGCGGCATGCAATTTCTCAAGAACTGGGGCGCATGAAAGCCAGCGCCGGACTCCCGGTGCTGGATGCCGCCAGGGAACGTCGCGTGCTGGACCGAGTGCGCACGCTCTCCCTGGAGGCTGGTGTGGACCAGGACGATATGGAGCGTGTCTACGAACGCATCTTCGAGGCGTCCAAGGCGATGCAGCACACCACCGTCGCCTTCCAGGGAGAGCGGGGAGCGTTTAGCGAGGAAGCCGCGCTCGAGTTCTTCGGCCGCTCAATCAGCGCGCTGCCGTGCGAGAGCTTTGATGCCGTGTTCGCGGCCGTGGCCGGCGATCGCGCGCGGTTCGGCATCGTCCCCGTGGAGAACTCTTCGGAAGGCAGTATCAGTCGCGTTTATGATCTGTTTCTGGAACACGATGTGAAGGTCTGTGGCGAGACCGCGATGCGCATCGTACACTGTCTCATCGCCCGTGAAGGTGTCGCCCTCGGTGATATCCGTCGTGTGTACTCTCACCCGCAGGCCCTGGGGCAGTGTCGTGACTTCCTGACGCACCTGGGCTGCGAGCTGGTACCGGCGTATGACACGGCGGGAAGTGTGAAGATGCTGAGCGAACAGGGTCTGTGCGATGCCGCGGCGATCGCCGGAGCGCGTGCGGCCGAGCTCTATGGCATGCACGTGGTGGCAGCGGGCATCGAGGACAGTAAGAATAACTACACCAGGTTCTTCATCCTCTCCAGGCGGGACGTGCCGCCTTCCGGCAACGACAAGACATCCGTAGTCTTCTCGGTGCGTCACGAACCCGGAGCGCTCTATGCCGCGCTGAGGGTCCTTGCAGAGCGTGGAGTGAACCTTACGAAGATCGAATCACGCCCAACGCGCCAGAAGCCGTGGGAGTACAACTTCTACCTCGATTTCGAGGGGCACCGGCTCGATACGCACTTCGCGGAGGCGCTCGAGAGCATCAGACCCCACTGCCTCTTTCTGCGCGTTCTCGGTTCATACCCGCAGGCCCGGCCGATCTGGAAGACACTATGAAGATAGCGATAGTTGGCGCTGCCGGGAAACTGGGTAGCTGGTTTGCTGCGGTGCTGCACGAGCACGGCCATGAGCTGGTGCTCATAGGCCGGCGGCGCGAGCCGGTGGAGCGACTGGCTGGGACTCTGCCGCACGCGGCGGCCGGCGGCTATGCCGATGTGCAAGCCGCCGGTCTCATCATCGTCTCGGTGCCGCTACACACCGTGGAGGCCGTCTTCGAGCAACTGAGACCGCACGTCAAACCTGGTCAGGCGGTGATCGACCTGAGCTCGCTGAAGATGGCGCCGTTGCGCGCCGCCGCGGCGTGGATACCGCAGGCCTGCTTCCTCGGCGTGCACCCGATGTTCGGGCCCGGGGCGGAGAGCTTCGCCGGCCACAATGTGATTCTCACTCCGGGTGACGACGCTTCGGCGGCGCTGGCGGTGAAGGTTGAACGTTACCTCCGGCCGCTTGGCGCTCACGTAGTGACGATGGAGCCGCAGACTCATGATGAGGTGATGGGCATTGTGCTGGGGCTGCCGCCACTTGTGGTGGCGGCGGTGGCGCGCACGGCACTTGCCAGCGGCCGCTTCGCCGTCGCCCGGGACGTCAGTGGCACGTCGCTCGAAGTGCTGATGTCGCTCACGGAGAGTATGCTGTGTGAAGGCAGCGAACTGTACGGCACGTTGCTGGCGGAGCTGCCATCGGCTCCCGAGCTGGCTGCCGAGCTGCAGCGCAACGTGACCCACTTCGCGCAACTCGTCGCCACAGGCGATCGCGCCACCCTGACGGGCGAATTCGCGTCGCTGGGCCGTCAACTGGAGGCGCTGGATCACCGGGCAGTCAATGCCTACGGCCGCATGTACGCCATGCTTGAGGCGCTCAAGCGCTTCCCGGCGAATCCTGCGGCGGCGCCAGAGGAGGCAATCCCGCCACCTCGCGAAGCGAGTTGATCAGGTAGACGTAGTTCTCGAACGGCACGTCCGGTGGCACGAAGTGGTCTACCGACGGGAAGTAGCCTCCTGCCTCAAGCAGGTATGGCACCTTTGACATCACCTCGTTGCGTATCAGATCCTTGCTCTTCAGCAGTGCGCGCTTGTCTATGTTGCCGCCAAGAATGGCGTCCTTGCCGTACTGCTTGCGTAGCGCGACCGCATCGTTTCCCGCAGCGCATTCCAGAGGCCAGAAGAAGTTGATGCCGCTCTCAAGCCACAGGGGAATGAGCTGATTCAGGCCTCCATCGCTGTCCACGAATATGATGTCCACGCCTTTGGAGCGCAGCAGGTCGGTGATCACCTTGTACCGCGGCATCATGAACCGGCGGAACATCTTTGGTGAGATGAGTGGACCGGACTTGAATGCCATGTCCTCCCAGAACGCGGCGGCGTCCACGCGGATATCCTTCATCGCCTCGGTGATGCAGACCGTCTCGAGGTGACAGAGCGTGTCCATCATATCTTCAATCAGTATCGGGTCGTCGTACAGCGCGTAGAGCAGGGGTTCGAGACCCATCCACTCGCGCAGGAACCCAAAGAAGCTGCCGACGTTCAGCAGCAAGGGCTCGTCCTTGGCGTTCATACGGGCGGCGTAGGCCCTCCAATCCGAGGGAAAGCGGCCGGGCGTCGACGGGTCAAGCCGCTTCTTGTACTGCTGCCAGGTGGCGCGGTCCTTCACTGGATGGTCGAGATACATCGGCATCTTCTGCGGATCACGCTTGTCGATGCGCACCACCTGCCCGCCCTCGTTCAGCAGAGACACGGTGTGTTCGTCCTCGCCCACCATACTCACCTCGTAGGTGGGCAGGATTGGAGGAATGGCGTAGACGTAGGTCTGGCCGAGGACCTCGAGGCGTTTGTCCATGTACAGCCCAGATTGAATCTCGCGCAACACGCGGATATGCTCGAACTGAAAATACGAACGAAGCCTGCGGGGGTCGGCCAGCTCGGCAGGCGCTCCCTGCCGGACCCACACCTCGGGCGTCTCCATCCAGAAGTCGTTGAGCCAGGGCGCAAGCAGGCACAGGTCGCCACCGCGCTTGAAATGACAGATGTCGAGGAACCGCTGTCTCAGGGATTCAGTCATGCGTCTGCCTCCGGTTTCGATTATGATGCTATGAGTCGTTCCGCCTCCAGCACCGCCGAGGCGCAGTCCTCCGCGAATCCCTCCGCGCCGATCTGGTCGGCGTACTCGCGGGTGATAGGGGCTCCTCCAATCATGACCCGGACTCGGTCCCTCAGGCCCTCCCTGTCGAGAGCCTCGATCACCTCCGGCATATTGGTCATGGTGATGGTGAGCAGCGCCGACATGGCGACGATGTCCGCTGCATTCTGCTTCGCCGCGTCCACGAAAGCGCTGGCTGGCACGTCCACTCCGAGGTCGATGACATCGAAGCCGGCGCACTCGAGCATCAACTTGACTATGTTCTTGCCGATGTCGTGCAGGTCACCCTCGACTGTGCCGATGATGATCTTCCCCTTCCTGTGGACGTCCTCGGCCTTAAGGTGCGGCCTCAGTTCGGCAACTCCTCTGTCCATCGCCCGGCAGGCGATGAGCACCTCCGGCAGGAACACCTCGCCGTCCTTGAACAACTCTCCCAACTGCTGGATGCCGGGAACCAGGCCGCTATCCAGAATCTCCAGTGCGGGGATTCCCTCCGAGAGCGCTTGCTTGACCAGTGCCACGGCCTTCTCGTCATCGCCGTCCTGTACTGCGGCAGCGAGAGT
>CAYNXN010000050.1:0-10009 GCA_964401175.1 uncultured Dehalococcoidales bacterium
TGGATGGCGCCAGTTGGAACTCGGTTCGCATGGCTCAGGCCAAGGCATACAGCGCCGCCAAATTCCGGCGCGACACCTCGACGCTGGCAGCGCTGATGGCCGAGAGGAACGTGCAGATCAGCGACTGGGCGGATCCGAACGTCACCTCACTTGGCGGCGGCGTCTGTATCTGGGATGAGAAGGCTTCACCCCGGGTCGCACTGGGTGCGGTCGCGGTCAGTGGCTGGCCCCAAACCGAGGTCGACGAGGCGTACGCAAAGATCGGAGCGGCGGCACTCAGCTAGAGTGGCGACGCGACCGGCGGATACACGGGCGGTCGGCCCATACCTGGTAGACCGGGCAACCGGTGAGCCGGCGATGCTCACGTCTCCTTCCGTGGCGGCGAGACGAACTCGTTCATACGCAGCGTCACAGTGGCTTCCCGGATTCACGTTGCTCGTTAACCCGGTCTCTAGAACAGAAACCACGCGGCGGCAGCTCCAAACATCAGGCTGTAGAGGACTGCTTCGACCTGGATCGTCAGAAAGAGCCGCCGCGTGACGTAGCGTGGTCTCAGGTAGATGAGCCCCTCCACGGTGTTGCAGAACGGGATCGCGGACGCGAAGTCGGCATAGACGAACATCAGCCCGGCAAAGAAGGCAAACCGCACGCCTGCAGATAGGCCTCCAAGCGCACCCAAGACCGGGTAGAGCACCAGGGACATCAGCACGGCGCGCAGTATCTGGCCGGGCACGAGCAGCCGCATCACACGCGCACTCTCCTTCTGCTGCGACATATCCCGCATGAAATCCAGTGCACGTTCTTTGCCACCGTAGAATCTGCGGGCCAACTGGAAATCGATAGCGCCAGCCAGAAAGTACGCCACAATGTGTATGACAGCGAACCAGAGGCTGAACTGCAAATACGCCATAAACCGCACCTCCCGCCGGGAGTGATTGAGGTAGTCTATCGAACCGTCTGCGCATGGCCAAAACTGAGCGGAGACCGTCGAACCGATGGCGTGGGACCGAGGTGCGGTGACCGACCCTGTATGTGAGCTGCACACGCGCACAGGGCGCGCCGCGGCGACGAATGCGGGGCGAGCGGCATCAGTCGGCGAGGATGACGAAGAAGGCGACCTCGCGGTCTCTCCAGTACAGGGTGGCAGACTCAAGTACTCTCTCGGCGAGTGCCACATCGATCTCAGGATGCTGGCAAAGCGACCGAAGACCAACCAGAAAGAGTACGTAACCTGCAGCCGGACGCCACGACATGTCAGTGAGGCAGTCGTACACCGCATCCCAGTTCATCCCGAAGTACTCGGGAAACTCGAGGGCGCTGGCAATCGCGGTGAACAGTTGCGCCGGGTACTCCACATCACGCAGATCCACATGGCTGAAGTCCAACCCTCTGGCAATAGCCGCCTCTTGCACGATCGCAGCGTCATTCGCGCACGGCGCCGTATGTACCGCCGAATTCAGATACGAACTGAGCAACGTGGTCCAGTCTTTCATGGCTCACTCCACCACCAGTCGAAATGACCTGTAGTGATCATCCGTGTAATACCTCTCGTCCTGTTCGCCGGCCACGATGCGGCGCGCGCCGCGATCGGTTGAGCCCGGGGTGACCACCGTATACTCCCGGTAGTAGCCGTCGCGTCTCTCCGGGAGCAGTCTCTCATAGTTGTGGAACACTGTGCCATCCCGGTCGTAAGGAAATGGACCACCGGTCTCGATCAGTTCCAGCGTTGTCCTTGCCTCCGCCGGCAGGTCATCCATCCGAATGGCATTGAGCCCGGTCCCGGCTGAGCCGGGATCAGACTCGACAGGCGCATCACCGTTCGGCAGCAACCCGCCGCATCCCGCCAGCACAGACGTGCAACAAAGGGAGGCGACGACAAGAGCAACCCTCAGCACTCCGACACTTGACAGCTTCAAGAACACGGCCCCATGACCCCACGCAATACATGATACCTCACTGGTTCTCCTCTTCCTCATCATCATCACGGTGCGCCTTCGAAGCTCACTACGATAACGTTTGATCCCGAGATACTTGAACATTCCTGTGCTTAGGTCCAGAATCTGACTACGTTTCTGCAGCCCAAGGAGAGACACTCATGCGCGCGACATTCGCGGCGTTCTGGAGCGCCATCGGCCCCCGTCTGCAGCCTTCCTGCGCGGGCATCAGTCCATCGCTTGAGTCTGGAATAGCGCGCGAGCCGGAAGTCACATTCATGGCCGCCAGTTCGGGACGGCCAAGGCGAACCGTCGACGCGGGGCGCCGACGAAGGCCACAGTCGAGGCCTTCCGGTGGTCGACCAAGAGCACAGGCGCCACAGCGCCGCGAGACGACCTCGAGTGGGGGCAGTACGATGGCGCCGCCGCCCCTCGGCGGTGGCGGTTCCTCAGGCGGTTCCGGTCTCGGCGGCGGGCTGCCGTTCAACCTCGGCGGACGGCGTCCCGGCTGCGGCTGTCTTGTCGTCATCGTCGTGGTCATCATCATTGCGCTGGTTGCGCTGCTGCTGCTCGGCGGCCTGCAGTGTCCCGCCATCGACCTTGGGGAGCTTGACACAGGGGGAGGTTCGGCGACTCCGACCAGCGGCGGTCCAACCGGCCCTTCAAGCGGACAACTGGCCGGTGTGACACCGGCTGCGGGATTCAGCACCTCATACCCATCCGGGAGCAGCGGGACGCAGGGAACAGCCGGCCAGTCCTGGCTGGTCATGCTGTACCAGGACGCCGACGACAACGTGCTGGAGAAGGACATCTACCTCGACCTGAATGAAGCCGAGAAGGCGGGCTCATCCGACCGGGTCACGGTCGTGGCACAGATCGACCGCTACCACGGAGGCTACAGCGGGGATGGGAACTGGACCGGAGCCAAGCGGTTCGTAGTTGTGGGGGACGATGACCTCACTCGCGTGTCCTCACATGAGGCGGAAGACCTTGGAGAGGTCAACATGGCCTCGGCGCAAACGCTTTACGACTTCATCATCTGGGCGATGGGCAACTTCCCCGCAGACAAGTACGTGCTCATCCTCTCGGACCATGGTATCGGATGGCCGGGAGGCTGGACCGACCCGACGCCCAAGGCGCCCGTGGACTCCTCGAGTCCGCTGTCGGCCCGGCTGGGGAACATGCTCTTTCTCAACAGAATGGATGAGGCGCTCGAGGCGGCGCGAGCGACGACCGGGTTGGACAAGTTCGAGCTGATCGGACTTGACGCCTGCCTCATGGGTCAACTTGAGGTCTTCACCGCACTGGAGCCCCATGCTCGATATGCAGTGGCCTCCGAGGAGGTGGAACCTGCGCTCGGCTGGGCCTACACCGGCTTTCTGCAGGCACTGCAGCAGAACCCCGATATGGACGGCGCCCAACTGGGCCGGACCATAGTGGAGACCTACATTCAGGAAGACCAGACCGTGGTTGACCGCACGGCGCGCGCCGACTACCTCAGCCAGAACTCGCCCCTGGCGGGTCTGTTCGGTTCACCAACCAGTGTGTCGCCGGAGCAAATGGCCCGTGAGATAGGTCAGAAGAGCACACTAGCGGCCGTGGATCTGGAGCAGATTGGTCTTCTTAACGCGAGTCTCAACCAACTGTCGTACTCACTGCAGCAGGCTGACCAGAAGGCGGTGGCAAGCAGCCGCAACTATGCGCAAAGCTACACGAACGTCTTCGGAAGTGGGGTGCCCGCTTCATACATCGATCTGGGCAATTTCCTGCAACTGCTGCAACAGAACTCCAGCGACAACACCGTGCGCAGCACTGCAGACAGCGTTCTCGCGGCACTCGAACAGGCGGTGGTAGCTGAGAAGCACGGCCCTAAGAAGCCAGGGGCGACCGGCATAGCCATCTACTATCCCAACTCCCAGCTGTACCAGAACTCGTTGACGGGAGCCGAGTCGTATACCGCGCTGGCTGACAGATTCGCGGTCGCCTCCCTGTGGGACGATTTCCTGGCATATCACTACACCGGACAGGGATTCGCACTGAGTAGCAGTGGAGCAGCGGTCCCGTCCAGCAGTCTCGTACGGGCGCCGGCAGCGGGAGCGTTCAGCGTCTCCGCCGTTGAGGCGTCGCGCGCCGAGGTGGCGCCCGGAGAAACGGTGAAGCTCAGTGCTGACATAGCCGGAGAGAACGTCGGTCACATCTATCTCTTCGCCGGCTATTACGACCGCACCTCCAACTCGGTCTACGTCGCCGACCAGGACTACCTTGAGGCAGGCGAGACACAGCAGGTGAACGGCGTCTACTACCCGGACTGGGGAGAGGGAGACTTCACCGTCACATTCGATTGGGAGCCGGTGGTCTTCGCCATTGACGACGGCACGTCGCTGGTGCCGGCATTGTTCCGCCCGATCGATTATGGCCGTACCTGGGAAGAGGCCATTTATGCGGTCGACGGGACGTACACCTTCGTCCAGGGAGGCGAACGGCTTGAAGCCCGCGCCTACTTCGTGAACGGGTTGATGCGCCAGGTGTACGGCTTCACGGGAGCCAGCGAGGCCAGTGCTCCACGTGAGATCACGCCTACACCCGGCGATACGTTCACCGTGCGGGAAGAGTGGCTGGACCTCAACAGCTCGGGCGACGTGGTCAGCAGTGCTCTGCAGGATGGAGCAACCCTGACCTTCGGCGATCAGATGTTCACCTGGGAGACTCTGGATGCAGCCGCCGGCGAGTACGTGGTCGGCTTCATTGTGGAAGACCTCGATGGCAATCGCCAGGAGGCTTTCACTCTCGTGAACGTACTCTGACGACGGCCATACGGAGGTTTCTATAGATCGGCCCGGCGGCACGAAAACCGTGCCGCCGGGTTTTTCCAAACAACTGCAGCGGGGCGCGCACCTCGCACCCGCACACTGCGCTCAGCAGGTCCCGCTAATCGTCAAGGTGCGAGGTGCAATTCGGACAGCGCCTCGCTTTAGCGGGAATCGTAGAGAGACAGAAGGAACATTCCTTGGTCTCCGGCGCGGCGGGCGCGGCCGGTTCCGCCGCCTGCTGGCGAGCCTGCATGCGAGCGATCGGCCGTACGATGAAGAAGAACACCACGGCTGCGATGATCAGGAAGTTGATGACGGTGTTGATGAACTGGCCGTAATTGATGGTTACAGCACCTGCAGCCTTGGCTGCCGCAAGCGTGGCATACGGGCCAGGCTCAGAGCCCTGCTTCAGAACCAGCATAAGATCGGAGAAGTCAATCTCTCCGAGAACGAGGCCTATTGGCGGCATTATGACATCGGCCACGGCCGAACTCACGATGGCGCCAAAAGCTACACCAACAATGATACCCACCGCCATGTCGACCACGTTGCCTCTCATGATGAACGCTTTGAAATCCTTCAACATACCCGTGTCTCCTTTGGTGCGCCGGAACCGCCGGTTCGCAATTCCCGCATAGTAAGCGCGCCCACGCGGCATTTGTCCAATTCGTCACGCCACCGCTTCACACAGAACACGCAGACGAACCGTAACTCGTGCGGCTATCGCCGCGACTGTTTGCCGGTTGAGGCACGTTTGCATTGCCGCGCCAGCCGGAGTATGGTCAGAGAAGGGCGGGACGATGACCGCCGAAATCGTCCGGACGGAGAGAGGAGGAGGTCATAGAAATGGCATACAAGTTCGAAGTCTACAAGGATGCCAAGGGAGAGTTCAGGTGGAGGCTGGTTGCATCTAACGGCCAGACCATAGCCACAGGAGGGGAAGGCTACAAGGCCAAGGCCAGCGTGCTCAATGGAATCGAGTCCGTTAAGAAGAATGCACCTGACGCCGTGATTGAAGAGAAGCTGAGCTAGTTCGCGCCCCATTCATGGACGCATTGCTGAGGCGTCCGCCTTCGAGCGAGCGCCTCAGGATGTGATTGGTGCCTGCTTCCTCACCAACACGGACCGCCACGCCCGCACAAGCCCATCCACTCTGCCTCCCGTCCTCTGCCGCACCTGTGACCCTTTCGCGTTGCGGAGCAATCCTGTCAGACCCTATCCGCGCATGTCGGCACACCACACCGGATCCGGCTCATCGATCCCGCGCGCACCTCAGCGAGCCGTAGGCTCCTCTCCACTCTCTCGCCGCGGCAATGAATTCGGCGTAGCCGTGAGTGCGGATGAACTCCGACGCCTCCCGGTACTTTCGGTACTTGTAGCCGTTCTTATCAAAGAAGGCTTGTACGATCTCGCAGCTGTCGAACTCAGGACAGTCAGCACACGTTTCGTAGCCCTTGTTCAGACAGCACACTTTCATGCGGCAGCGAGCGCTGGAGAGATCCCTCGCTCCGGTCCGGTAGCCAAGTTTGCAGCCCCTGCACGAGCCATCCTGCAGAGCGCGGCACGTGCCGCAATAGGCACCGCAACACCCGACATACGCAACAGCAGGTTCCTCAGCTCCACCCTGTTGCACGTCTCCCTGCATCAGATGACCCTTCGCTCAGCGCTACACCACAGCCTGAGGATACGAACCGAACACGACATTGTCATTGTGGCACATCGACAAGCCCACAACCATTGCGAAAGTCCATTGCGTCGAGGCCAGGGGAATAGACCGGCGCTCGGGCATGAGACTTGAGTGTTCTCGCTTGTGACCCAGCGGGAGCCGTGATACAGTCCACCCGGTTGGCAGCGTGCCCCTCAGAGGCGACGCAGTGCGGCACACATCGAGTGGCCGCGGATTCAGATCTGATCCCAGAGGACCCGCTAGTCCAGGAGGAACAATGCGCCGGAAGCACAGCGAGATAACCGACCCACTGGCCATCGAACACGTACTGCGGACAGCCGCCATCGGGCGCATGGCGACCAACGGCGAGGACGGCTACCCATACGTCACACCGGTGAACTACGTGTACTACCAGGGGGCGATCTACTTCCACTGTGCGCCAGAAGGCGAGAAGCTGGCCAACATCGCCCGGGATGCACGCGTCTGCTTCGAGGTCGACATCCCCCTCGCCTATCTTGATTCGGCGTTCGATCGGGAGAGGCGCGCCTGTAAGCTGCATCAGTTCTTTCACTGCGTCATCATACGAGGCGAAGCCTCGATCGTGCCGGATGGTCAACTGAAGACCGACAGCCTGAATGCACTGGCTCGCAAGAGAGAGCCCGGCGCGAACCTCGCACCGGTGACCGAAGAATTACCCGCCTACAGGGCGTGCGAGGTGGTTCAGATCAGACCAATCTCGATGACGGCGAAGAGCGATCTGGGCCAGAACAAGACGCCCGAGGAGAGGCTGTCGCTCGCCAGATACCTCGCGGCCAGGAACCTGCCGGGCGATGAAGAGACCGTCAGGGCGATGGGTTTCTCACCCGAATCCGTCCGGGGCGCGGCGCTCTAGCGACTGTGGAAGCGGCACGAACCGTGTGGGGCTGCCCGGGTGGCCCACAGGGCATGAGTCGCTACTGAGCCAGTTGCCTGCATCGCATAACTGGCGGTACCGATTCAGGCTCGTTAGAATTCAAGGAGAGGTGCGGACTATGAATGAAGCCAGCATCGCGATAATCGGCGGGAGCGGGCTGTATCAGATGGACGAGCTCACCGACGTGTCCGAGCGGACGATTGATACCCCGTACGGACCGCCCAGCGACTCCATCGTGCTGGGCATGCTCAGGGGACAACGAGTGGCCTTTCTTCCACGCCACGGCCGCGGACACCGCATCAATCCAACGCAGGTACCCTACAGGGCAAATATCTACGCATTGAAGACGCTCGGGGTCGAGCGCATCCTCTCCATCAATGCGGTCGGCAGTCTGCGAGAGGACATAGCGCCGACGGACATCGTACTTCCGGATCAACTGATCGACAGAACACGTCATCGGACCGATACCTTCTTCGAGGACGGCATCGTCGCCCACATCGCCTTCGCCGAACCGTTCTGCCCTGAAATGCGATGCCTTGTGGCAAAGGCAGCCGCGGCGTCAGGTGCGCGCGTGCATAACGGTGGTATCTACCTCGCCATGGAGGGACCGCAGTTCTCAACCCGCGCCGAGTCGGAGCTCTACCGGTCCTGGGGCGCCTCGGTGATCGGCATGACGGCAATACCGGAGGCGAAACTGGCACGGGAGGCAGAGCTATGCTACGCGGCGGTGGCGTTTGTAACCGACTACGATTGCTGGCATCCGAGACATGCCAGCGTGACCACGGAGATGATCATCAGATGCCTGGCGCAGGGCGCCGGCACCGCCCGCGGCATCGTGACCCGCGTGGTTGAGGCACTGCCCGAATCCCGTCGCTGCAGCTGTGGCACGTCACTGGGCGATGCAATCGTGACGGCGCCTCATCTTGTGCCGGAGGCAACACGCAAAAGACTTGGTCCGATTGCCGGGAAGTATCTCGCCACACCGTAGCGGAACGACGGCGTAAAGCGACTGTGGTCTGCATAATGGCAATACTGTGCCGGGGAGTGACACAGGTTAGATGAGATTGACGCTGGTGCCAATCGACCCCGTACCACTGGATCTGGCGCGGCTCGTGGCCAGAAGGCTGCGGTCGGTATTGCCGTGGCGGTTCGCCGTAGCTCCGACACTGTGCCAGGCTGAATCCCCTTGCGATGCCACCTTGCTCGAGGCAGACAGTCTGCTCTCTCTGTTGCCGGCGCATGAGCGATTCGATGAGTTATCAATTGCACTGACGCCGAGGGAAATCACGCTGCCCGATAGTGGCGGACTCCTTGGTTACGCATCCCCGGAGCGGCGTGCCGCGGTAGTATCGCTATGCCGCCTGGCAGACGGGACTGCGGGCGTACGCGGCGGCCGCCGGATACTCGTGGAGCGCATCGCCAAGGAGGTGCTGCACGAATCAGGGCATCTGCTCGGCCTGTCGCATTGCGAGGAACCATCCTGCGTGATGCGGTACTCCCAGGCGGTGCATGATACCGACCTGAAGCAATGCGGCTTCTGCCCGGGGTGTCTGAAGGAGCTTTCGAGATTGCCAGAACCTGTCACGTGATGCCGAGGAGGTGGAGGTCGCCATGGACTTTGAACATGACGAGCAGCAGTCTCTCTTTCGTGCAGCAATGAGGGACTTCGTACAGCGGGAGGTTCTGCCCTGCGCCGCTGGATGGGAGGAGGAAGAACGGTTTCCCCGGGAGGCGTGGCAGAAGCTGGCCGACCTCGGATTCTGTGGGGTCTCCCTGCCTGAAGACTATGGAGGAGGAGGCGGAGGAAAGACGCTCCTCTGCATCGCGACCGAGGAGCTGGCATACGGCTCCGGTGGCATCTCCGTGGCCTACCTCGTGAGTTGCGGCATCGCCATGGACGGCGTCTGCGCGCACGGCACGGAGGAGCAGAAGCGCTGCTACATCCCGCGCTGCGCACAGGGAGAGGTGGCTTTCTTCGCACTCACTGAGCCCGGGGGTGGCAGCGACGTGGCGCCGCTGGGCATGCGCTATCGGGAGACCGGCGAGGGCTTCATACTGAACGGCACCAAGACTTTCATCACCAACGGAGAGGAGTCGTCCTTCGGCATCACATTCGCCACCCGCGACCCTGCGCTCGGCCACAAGGGAGTGAGCGCCTTCCTCGTGGAGAAGGACTCAACGGGACTCACGGTAGGACGGCGCGAACGGAAGACCGGCCAGCACTGTTCGTCAACGACCGAGCTCATATTTGACGATTGCGTCGTACCAAAGAGCGCCCTTGTGGGTGAAGAAGGACAGGGACTGATAATCGCCCTTGAATCAGTGGACAAGAGCCGGGTCAGTGTGGCGGCACAAGCGCTCGGAATAGCACGCGCCGCGCACGATGAACTGGTGCGCTATGCCGGGGAGCGGCAGGCTTTCGGCAAGTTCCTGGGCCAGCATCAGGCGATACAATGGATGATTGCCGACTCTGCCGTCGAACTGGAGGTCTCGCGCCTGCTCACCTACCGGGCGGCATGGCTCATCGACGGTGGGCAACCGGGCATCAAGGAGTCCGCGATGGCGAAGCTCTACGCCAGCGAGGCTGCCGGCCGCATCTGTCATCGCGCCGTACAGGTCTTCGGGGGCATCGGCTACACGCGCGAAGCTCCGGTGGAACGCTATTCCAGAGACCAGAGGGTGACCG
>CAYNXN010000051.1:0-9930 GCA_964401175.1 uncultured Dehalococcoidales bacterium
GGCGGATGCGGTTGCCGTCAACGAACCCGGGCTCTTCGTGGACTACATGGCCTGGCTCAAGATCGTGTTTCATCACCGGCACTTGCCGGCACAGTCGCTGGACGCCTCCCTGCAGTGCATGACGGAAGTCATTGCAGAAACGCTGCCAGCCCATTACTCAGCAGTCATCGGACCGTCGATTCGCGCCGCGCAGGACTACCTGCCCCATGGCCCGGTCGACGTGGATTCCTTCATCAGTGATGAGTCCAGATACGCGCATGTGGCGAGAGAGTATCTATCCACGCTCCTGGCGGGAGACCGGCGGGCAGCCACCCGCATCATCGACCAGGCCGTCACAGACGGCGCCTCCGTTGCCGACATCTACATGGAGGTCTTTCAGCCCTGTCAGTGGGAGGTGGGCCGCCTGTGGCAGATGAACCAGGTCAGCGTGGCCGATGAGCACCTGTTTACCGCGGGCACGCAGTTCATTATGTCGCAGCTGTATGGGCGTATCTTCACCGGGGTGGCAGGCCCGTACCGGCTCGTGGCGACCTGCGTCGGAGCGGAGATGCACGAGATTGGAGCCAGAATGGTAGCCGACCTGTTCGAAATGAACGGCTGGGACACGCATTACCTTGGCGCGAACATGCCGGCTCCCGACGTGATCGCCGCACTGAGCAAATACTCGCCGCACGTACTGGCCATATCGGCCACCCTTGCGTCGCACATCAGTCTAACCCGTGAACTCATCCTTCGTGTGAGGGAATCACCTCACGGAGACAGCGTGAAGATCCTCGTCGGAGGACGTCCCTTCCGCGTGGCCGAGGGACTATGGAGGCGTGTTGGAGCGGACGCGACCGCCAGCGACGCGCTGGGGGCACTGCGGGCAGCAGGTGCTCTGCTTGGCCTCAGTTGAGTATACTTATGCCGATGAACGTGGATGAACGGCTCACGGGCGAGCCCCATGATGTGTACAGTGAACTCACCAGGCTCAACAACGAGTTGCTCACGATGCAGCGTGAGATGGAGAAGAAGAACCGGGAACTGGAGCGGCTCGCCTACTACGACACCCTGACGGGTTTGCTGAACCGCCGCGCCATACTGGAGAAACTGAACGAATGGCTGATGCAGGTCAGGCGCTATCATGACCGTCTTTCGGTGGTAATGGTCGACCTTGACCACTTCAAGCAGGTCAATGACTCTTGCGGCCATCGCACCGGAGATCGCGTGCTTGCCACGGTGGCCGGGCTCATGCGGCGCAGCGTGCGGCAGACGGATTTCTGCGGACGCTACGGGGGAGAGGAGTTCCTCGTCATCCTGCCCAGCACCGATGCTGCCGGCGCGGCAGTGATGGCCGAGAGACTGCGAGCCGGCATCGCGGGCACTCCCATGTGCGGCTCTCAGGGAGAGACATTCAAGGTCACGGCAAGCCTCGGCGCCGCCGAGTGTTGCGATGGTGATGACGAGGATCTCATCATTGGCCGCGCCGACACTGCGATGTACCGCGCTAAGGAAGGCGGCCGCGACAGGGTCGAGATTGCGCCCTGCCCGCCGCCTGACGACTGATCAGTCCTCGCACAGCCCACGAAGTACTCTAAGGCGTTACACCTGCCTCTCCCTGAGGATGATCTCGGCGGCCTTGCGCGACGCCTTACCGACCACTTTCGCGCAGAGTTCGTGACCGCCGGCGGCGGCGAACTTCTTCGCCTCCTCGGGGTCGTCCTGATCGAAGAACCGTCCCAGGTTCGCTTCACGGATGTCGTAACAGCGAGCGTGGCCGATCTCCTTCTCAAACCAGCGGTAGAATTCTTTCGAAGCAGCGGTCACCTTCTTTCGCGCAGTCGGGTTCGAGGTTCGCGCATCGTAGTCCACCAGACCAAGACCGATAGCCATGATGCCGCCGATGAGGCCGCCACAGTGATTACGTGTCCCGGCGATTCCTCCGCTTAACGGTATCGCCGTCTTGAGCGCCACCTCAAGGCAGGTATCGTCAGCCAACTGCAGGTTTCGACCAACGGCCAACAAGGCGCAACGGGCGCAGGCATGCAATTCGCGCTGCAACCGGGCGGCGTCCTCCTCCACACGATCCAACAGGTTGTCGGAGTTCCCAGTGACGTCCATTCAGTTCGCCTCCATGATACGGAATGCGCCAATTCTACCAATCCGAGGCCTCTGCTGTAAGCGTCCATGGTGGTGTGGTACATTCAGCATGGCGTCGCCAAGACTGCGCGAACAGGAGGGAGTGAGATGATTACTGGTATCCAGCACATCAGCTACACCGTCAGCGATGTCGATGCAGCGCGCGCTTTCTTCGTGGAGAAGCTGGGCCTCAAGGCTACCCCAATTCGCGACCTGGAGGGAGAACGCGTGGAGAAGATGATCGGCCTGCCCTGCGTCCACATGAGGCTCTCGAACATCATACTGCCGGACAACAGCAACATCGAGCTGGCTGAATACGTATCGCCCCAGGGCGCTGCCATAGACCTTTCTCCCTGCAACACAGGGCTGGCGCACCTTGCTTTCACGGTGAACAACCTGCAGCAAACGTACGAAGACCTGTGTGAGCAAGGAGTGCATTTCGTACACTCTCCGTTGTGGGCTCGAGAGGGGGCGCTCAGAGGCTGGGGCATGTGCCGCTGCTATGGTCCCGATGGCATCACCATCGAATTGATGGAGGCGCCGGAAGGCATCCCGCTTGATCCTTCGACCGGATTCCAGCTCGAGGAATAGCCTCTCTCAGCGGGCTGGACTCGCATGAGAATCGGCGGTCGACGGCGAAATACACGCCGGGTAGATACCGCATCTCCGTTGACGCCACCGGCGGCCAACGATACCATCTGTCTATGACAACACCAACTCACCACATACCACGGCTTTCCATCTTTCCCCGTGACTCCAGCATCAACTCCATCGGCCGTCTCACCGTCGGCGGCTGTGACACCTATGATCTGGCGAAGGAATTCGGCACGCCGCTGTACGTTTACGACGAGAATACCCTGCGTCACCAGTGCCGTGAGTTCCGGGAGCGTTTTCGCAACCGCTATCCGGACACGATGGTCTGCTACGCAGCGAAGGCCTTCCTGAATAAGGCAATGGCGAAGCTGGTGATGGACGAGGGCCTGGGGCTCGACGTCGTCTCAATTGGCGAGTTCTCCATAGCGCGTTCGGTGGGCTTCCCGTCTGAGCGCGTCTACTTCCACGGCAACAACAAGCTCCCCGGCGAGCTGACTCAGGCACTCGACTGGGGCGTCGGCCGTGTGGTGGTGGACAGCATCCACGAGTTGCGACTGCTGGACGGCATCGCACGCTCCCGGGGGAGGCGGCAGGACATACTGCTGCGCCTGACGCCGAACGTTGATCCGCACACACACGAGTTCACCACCACCGGCGTACTGGACAGCAAGTTCGGGTTCCCCATCGCGACGGGGCAGGCGGAGGAGGCTGTCGAGGAGGCAGTGACGCTGGAGGGCGTCAACCTGCTGGGACTGCATTTCCATCTAGGTTCGCCCATACCAGAGGCTACCCCGTTTGAGGCGGCACTCGGTATCGTGCTCGGATTCGCGCATGAGATGAAGCACAAGTACGACTTCGACATCATGGAACTGAGCGTTGGAGGCGGGTTCCCCGTTCCATACACTGTCGAGGCGACGTATCCGCAAACGGGCGTGTTCGCCGACGCGATAATCAGCGCCATGTCCAACCTGCTGCTGAAGCAGAGCCTCATGCCGCCACGACTCATTATCGAGCCGGGCCGCGCCATAGTCGGCCGTGCGGGCATCGCACTCTACACCGTTGGCGCCCTGAAGGAGGTGCAGGGCGTGCGGAAGTTCGTATGCATCGACGGGGGGATGTCCGACAACATCCGTCCCCCCCTGTACGGAGCGAAGTACGAGGCGCTGGTAGCCAACCGGGCCGCCGAACCAGACGCCGTCACGGTGACCATCGCCGGTAAGCTGTGCGAGTCCGGTGATATACTGATTAGGGACATCCAGTTACCACGCGTCGTTCCCGGCGATGTGATCGCAGTCCCGGTCTGTGGCGCGTACTGCGTGCCGATGGCCAGCAACTACAATGCGCTCCCACGGCCGGCCATCGTGTTTGTTGACCGGGGTCGCGCCCGACTGGTACGCCGGCGCGAGACGCTCGAGGACCTCGTCAGGCTGGATGAAGTGTAACTATGTGGCGTACGCTTGGTCAGGAGAGCACCATTGAGCGGCTCTCCCACAGCCTGGCCGGAGGAACCACGCACCACGCGTATCTGTTCCTCGGCCCGGAGCACGTGGGGAAACGCACACTCGCGATCGACCTTGCCTGTGCGCTCAACTGTGAGGCGGAAATCGTCCCCTGTGGCAGCTGCAACTCCTGCAGGCGTATCCTGTCGGATAAGCACGCCGACATCCTCAGCGTCAGCCTGACGAACCCCGCGGCCTCTGAGCAGGAAGGGGATGAGGAGAGCCAGCGGCGCGGCACCCGGGTTCTGACCGAACAGATCGAGGATCTGCAGCGAGCCGCCAGTCTGCCTCCGTACGAGGGACGCTGGAAGGTGCTCCTGGTCGAGCACGCCGACAGGATGACGGTCGAGGCGGCGAATCGGATACTTAAGACGCTTGAGGAGCCCTCGCCACAGGTGGTCTGGATGCTGCTGGCGGAGTACGAGGGGCGGCTGCTTGATACGGTGGTCTCGCGTTGCCAGCGGATCGACGTACGCCCGCTGCCCATTCCAACGCTCGAACGGCACCTCATCGAAGTGCTGGGCACCCCACCGGAGCGGGCGCGACTCATCGCGCGGGCTTCACGGGGGCGTACCGGATGGGCACTGCTGGCCCAAGCCGACGACTCACTCATGGCTGAGAGGGCGGCCCGTGTCGAGAGCACTATTCAACTGGTCTCCATGACCTTTGCCGCACGCTTCGACGTGTCACGCGAGATGGACGCGCTGTACAGACGGAATCCGGAGAACGTCCTTGAGACCCTGGAACAGTGGATCACATGGTGGCGCGACCTGTTGCTGTTCAAGACTGGTTGCGCGGACAACATCGTCAACGTAGACTATGCCAACGACGTCGAGGAGCAGGCAACGCGCCTGAATCTCGAGCAGATACGTGAGTATATCGGGAGACTCAGCCAGGCAAGGCAGGACCTTGACCTCAATGTGATTCCCCGTCTCGTATTTGACTCACTCGTCTACACAATGCCCCGAATCGCGAGGCCCGCGAGTGCCCCCGGTGTAGCGCGAGGCATGCTCCCGAGTCCGACCGAGACGCAATGAACGAACAGAAGGCGCACAGCGACCTCAATCAGGATCGTCCTCCAGGCGGTGCCGCCCCCAGCGATGAGACCATCGCCGGCCAGACGGAGCCCGCGGAGAGCGATGGAATGGAACACGTGGCCCCTGTTACGCCAGCCGAACGCCCGGCAAGCAGGATGGCGTCTGACGACACGACCGACGGCAATCCTGTTGACGCTGGAGAAGCCACGGCTGAGGATGTCGGGGCCGAGCAGACAGCCACCAGTGCGGAGGCAGACACCGACGCCGAGTCTGACACACCCGATACTCCGTCAGAGCGACATGATCGAGGCGAACTGCCACAGCAGACCGAGGAGGGGGAGCCGCCTTCGTCGCGAGTCCTGATACAGGCGGGCACGGACGAGGCCTCCCTCAAGGCGCTGGCACTGTGTCAGGAGAAGGTGAAACAGCTTCGCCTGCGCATGCATCCTCTGGCCGCCCGTTGGGAGAATGAACGACACGTCGTCATATTCTTCCGCGCCGATGAGAAGGTTGACTTCCGCAAACTCGTACGCGAACTGAGCCGCGTCCTGCACGCGCGCATCGAGTTACGCCAGCTCGGTCCGCGAGAACAGGGTAAACTGTGCGGTTTGGTGGGCAAGTGTGGCTATCCTCTCTGCTGTCAGACGTTCCTGGCGCAGTTCGCGCAATCGACCATCAAGATGGCCAAGACACAGGACCTGGCCCTGAATCCAATGAAGATATCGGGCGTGTGTGGCCGCCTGCTCTGCTGTCTCAACTACGAGCAGGGCATGTACCTGGACACGAAGTCGCGCCTGCCGCGGGTGAACAAGATCGTCCAGACCGAATTCGGCCCGGGCAGAGTTGCGGCGATCAACGTGCTCAAAGAGACCGTGACGGTACAGTACGAGACAATGACTAGAGAGCTACGTCCCGATCAGATCCGGGCCCAGGAAGAGCAGAGTTAGACTCGGCGCGTTGACCGGTGTACTTCTGCCATTCGGTGTGCGAGCAGAAATAGTGGTACGGCACATGATAGCCGAAGCCCCGGGGCGCTCTCGGCTGATTCAGCAGCCTCATGCCAGCCTGTTCCGGAGTCCGACCGCCCTTGCGGCGGTTGCACGTCTTGCATGCGCTCACCACGTTTTCCCAGGAGTGCCCACCTCCCTGGCTCCGAGGCAAGACATGGTCCAGAGTCAACTCATGCGTCTCTCGGCCGCAGTACTGACAGGTGTAGCCATCGCGCATGAAGACCTCGAGCCTCGTCAGCCGGCGTTGATGGTGCGGACGCCTCACTCGCTGCGTCAGCCGAATGACCGAGGGTATGGCAAACGTCGCTGATACGGTGTGCACCTCGCCGCGACTGTCTTCGACCAACTCCGCCTTGCCACAGTACACGAGCACAATGGCACGGCGGGTACGGCACACATCGTGCGGCTCGAAGCCCTGATTGAGGACCAGAACAGGAGCGTCTACCATACGCGAGCCCTCGCGGTATTCTAGCAACGGCACTCTGGCCCCGCAACCACAGGCAGAGTCACCTGCTGCACACCCGCGCTAGGGCAGCTTCGTCAGGAAGTAGGTCATGCCTCCACTCACCACAATCGTCTGACCGGTGATGTAGCTCGAGGCGTCGGAAGCCAGAAACACGGCGACCCGGCCCAACTCCTCAGGCTCTCCCCAACGCCCGACCGGAATGATGCGATGCTGTGCAGCGCGCAAGTCTTCCTTCCCTTCGTACAGAGCTTCAGGGATGGGAGTGCGTACATGTCCAGGAGCAATGCAGTTCACCCGGATGCCGTTCTTTCCGTACTCCGAGGCCAGGGTCTGCGTAAGATTCACCACTCCCGCCTTGGCCGCGCCGTAGGCGACCGATGTCTCATAGGGAACCATGGCGGCCAGAGATGAGACGTTGACGATAGCGCCTTTGCGGTCCTTGCTCAGCAGATACGTGATGAACGCCTTGCAGCAGAGAAACTGAGAGGTGAGATTCAGCCGCAGGAGCCAGTCCCACTCGGCGAGTTCCATGTCAACTATCGTCTTCTTCCGCGGCTGGTCGCCCAGTCCGCCCACGTTGTTCACCAGGACATCAACGTGACCGAACTCAGCGAGCGCCAGTGACAGCATCCCGCTGATGCTGTCACTGCTCGTGACATCCATCGCCGCCACCAGTGCCCTGTGTCCGGCTTCGCGAACCATGGCGGCGGTTTCCTCCGCCGCATCCTGCTTCAATTCGGCGATCACTACAGCCGCTCCGGCCCTGGCCATCTCGACAGCCGTGGCACGCCCGATGCCCGAGCCGCCACCCGTGACGATGGCAACCCTTCCCTCAAGTCCGAATGCGTTCATGTCACGCACGACGAATCACCTCCTGCTGAGACACTGCCGGGTGCTTCCGGCGCATTGCGGTAGTATCGCACAGATTCAGTCGGAGTAGTACGCCAGGCCAAGAACCCCCGGGCCTGTATGTATACCCATGGCAGGAGTGAAGTCGCTGATATGCAGTTCGCGGCAGTCGAACTGTGCCTCAACCCGCTCGCGCAGGCACTCGGCCTCTTGAAGCCGATAGCTGTGGAAGATGATGCCGTGCAACGCCCTTTCTGCAACGCACTGCTCTACGAGTTGCAGCAGCTGGCGTACGGCGCTCTCTCTTCCCCTGGCAAGACGGACTGTCTTCGCCTCACCCGAGAGCGGCGCGATGCGAAGGAGAGGGTTCACGCGAACCACCGCGTTGGCCCAATGGACGGCCATAGGGACTCGTCCACTGCGCGCGAGGTAGTACAATGTCTCGAGAGTAGCGACAAGATCAACACTGCGCATCACTTCGCGTGCACGAGCGGCCGTCTCTGAGAGCGTAGCCCCGGCAGCCGCCACTCGAGCCGCCGCGAGAACCACAAGACCCTGGCCTCCCGCAGCCGTGCCGCAGTCAACCACCTCCACGCTGACGCCCACGAGGGATTCGCGAGCGGCGGAGGCGGCAAGTACTGCCGACTGATACATCCCGCTGAAGCGGTCGGCAATGGTGATGACGAGGATCGAATCACTTTCCTGGGCCGTGCGTCGCATGACCGCATAGTAGTCACCGGGGGTAGGGGCCGAGGTCGTCGGCAACTCGCGGGCCCGTGGCAACAGGCGGTAGATATCGTTCGCCGTTATGTCGATTCCGTCGAGGTATGACCGGCCCTCGATGGAGAAGCGCAAAGGAACCACGTGAATTCCAAGGCCCCTGACATGCTCGGCCAGCAGGCATGCACTGCTGTCGGTCACCACCGCCACACATCCCAATTCACACCCCCGCTCTCACCGGTACGCTAGCGGCTCGCGTGACCCCTGTCAAAAGCAACCGTAGGTCACCATGTTGGGACTCGCGCGCGCAGGCGCCGCGACTGCCGGGTTCACCTCACTAAAGGCCGCTGGAGGACAACAGGCGCCGAATCAACTGGCGATAGCGTCCGGACACGTTCTCCCATGTCCAGGTCTGCTCGACCAGTTCGCGGCCACGCAGCGCCAGAGAATTGCGCAGCACAGGATCCTGCAGCAGTTCGAGCGCGCGCGCGGCCATCTCCTCCGGTGACGATACCAGGCGTCCGACATCCCTGTCCTGAAAGATATAGCGATGCGACGGTATGTTGCTCACAACCGGAACCGCGCCCGCAGCCATCGCCTCAACCACGGGAAGGCCGAATCCTTCGAAACGCGATGCCGAAAGATACAGCGCCGCACGACTCAGCAGTTCCACCTTGACGGACTCAGCGACGAAACCATGAAACACGATACTCGAGGCTACTCCGAGGAACCTGGCGCGTGCTTCGAGCTGTTTTCTGAGCAGGCCGTCACCTACGATATGCAGTACCGCCTTCGACCTTCGACTGCGAATCAGGGCGAAGGCATCGATGACCGCATCGACGGACTTCGCCACCCGCAGCCGCCCGACAAATACCAGGCTGTTCTCATCACGTTGTGGCGCCGGACGGTACAGGTCAGTATCAACTCCGTTGCCGACAAACCAGATCCTCTTCGTGGGGAAGCCGCAACGAACGAGGCATTCAGCCACCGAAGGGTTCACCACGGCGATGATGTCGGCATGGAGATGCCGCAGCAGGAGCCTCTCCACAAGTGCATTCAGCCCTGCAGGAGGGTTCGGAGCGCCTGTAGTCCACGGGTCGTGGTACAGATGGTGTATGACTGCGACCGTCTTCCAGTGTCCTCTCGCCAGGCCGACGAGGTAGGCGCCGAGAATACCGTTGACCAGCACCACATCGACACCCGCACGTTGAAGGAAGCCTCTCTGCGAGCGGTATATCGATACCATGCTCGGCCAGTTCAGCAGGAACTGCAGCGGGCGTTCCGTGGCGGACATCTCGCCAGGGTGCATCCAGCATGCCGGCGTGACGCGCCCGGGACTGAGAATCCTCACACCGCTGACCTCTACGTCACGCGCGACAACCGGTGTATCGGGAGTGTTGGGGCACACCACGGTCACTTCGAGATCGGTTGACAGCGGCGCAAGAGAGTTGACGGCGTGAACCAGTCCTCCCTCAGTGAACCCGAGTCTCCCACCAACCTCCGTTGGTCCACCGCCCAGATTGAAGAAGACGATCCGGGGACGCGTTCCGCGCGCGACAGCCACTCCCACTAGCGTAGCGCAGGTGTGCCCGCTACTCAAGTTGTATAATCTGGCCGCGTGGCTGACGTTCTCTGGA
>CAYNXN010000052.1:0-9912 GCA_964401175.1 uncultured Dehalococcoidales bacterium
AACCGGCCTTGAAACAGCGAGGGAGTCAACGCGAGTTGGCTCCCTCTACTTCGTTTCTGGTGAAAGGGTACTACGCGGAAGCCAGTCAGCACTGCCCACACGCCGTAACGCCTTCGTTCCGCCCAGCGCGTTTGAGTCTTTCCCGAATGTCATGCCGGCTGGCGGCCCCGTGTCGCGCCGGTCTGCCGCAGGAACGCATTGAGGTCGATGTAGTCCGAGTTGCGAACGATCTTTCCGTCCCGCAACTGAAGAACCGTGGCTCCTCGCACCGAGAAGCGCTTTCCTGTGGGCTCAAGCCCGGGAACGCTGCTATGCACAAATGCACCGGTCATAGTCCACTCGGTTGCCGCCCAGTCTCCAACGCCGAAAGTGGACATGGCCTCCATCTTGAAGTCTGCGAGGTCCACAAAGACAGATTGAACCAGCGTTCCCACCCGCTCCCTGCCCTGCTCGAGCTGGTTCAGAGCGACATCCTCGTACACGCAGTCATCGGTGAATAGAGACACCAGCGCTTCGGAGTCATGAGCATTCCATGCTGCAAGGTATTCCTTTACGAGACCGGTTGAATCGGTAGCCATATCCACCTCCCGCGACAGCGGCCAGTCAAAGAATGCCTGTCGTCTCCCATACCTGCCAGGCGCCCTCCACGGCTCCCGCCTCCGCGCTGGATAGGGCGAGTCCGCAGTGCAGGCGTCACTGCGGTGAGTACACTCCGATGCGTCGAACTGCGTGCTACCGGTGCCCGCTGAGTGCAGAGAAAGGCATGGCGCCTCAGCGCCACGCCTGTGATAGCGAAGGGCGCCTCTCGGCACCCCTCTGTTTCACCTGAGTCGCGCAATCCAACGACCACTGCACGAACATCGGCATGTCTGGCATTTCATGCGTATATTCTCGGGCAAGCGAGTACATCCCGCGCCATTCAGGCCGGTGCGAGCGTGGCTTGATTTGACAACAGCGGTGTGGGACCATAGAAGTTGAGGTGCTCCACGTACTCGGGCTCCGGCACGGTCATTGCGAATCGCCCCGGATGGGGCCCGACAGGGAGGTTGAGATTACAGGGAACACGTCTCAGCGTGACGGTGGCCCGCGTCGTTGGCCCGTAGTGTTGCTGGTGATCGCAATCATAGGTGTCGGCGTCACCAACTACCTGGAGCTTCTCGGCAATCTCCATTTCAGAATTGGCCCGTTCTTCGCTCATCACTGGATGTCGATCGCGGGTGCCACCTACATCGCGGTCGTTGTTCCACTTCAGCGCTATCGCTGGTCACGGGATCCCGAGCGACGCCGCAGGCTTATCCCGTTCCACATGTACGGAAATCTCATCGCCGTCGGTCTCATCACAGTCCATTTCTCACAGCAATTGAGTCGACCGGCTGAATTCTTCCCAGACCTCGGCACTGGTATCGCGTTGTATGTGACACTGGCCGTGCTCGTCGTGACCGGCATATTCATGCGATTTGGCATCAGTCGCTCGCGCTTCCGGTGGTGGCGGTACCTCCACGGTGGCGTCACCACGACGTTCTACATCGTAGTAATGTTCCATACTCTGCATGGCTTGGGCATCATCTAGCCACACCCGCCGACCAGACGGGCACGCATTCTTCGGCATGTCTGCCTTTTCACGCGTACATTGGCGAAGAGCGGTACCACAGCATTCGCCAACGGCTAGCCCCCACGGCGGGCGCTTTGCCCACGGCAACTTTGACCAACAGTGCGGCACTGACTCGCAAGGCGGCTCTAGAGTAGTGCCGAAATGGCCAGAGTCTCGTCACCGGCAAGTGATGGCTGTGTCCTCTACGTCAACTCTTCCCTGCCGCTCTGACGTTGATCGGGCGTTTGAATCAGTGCTTCGGTCGAAGGATCGCGTTCAAAGAAGAGAGCAACGCAAGCAACACAATCTTCCTCTTTGGAATTGGCGTGCAACCGTGCTAGCCTCAAGTTGTGGTCCCTGGTTCTGAGAGCCGAGGAGGAGGAGGAGGAGGAGAATCATGAAGTTCTTGAGCATGGCCACAGTTAGGGACACTTTCTCGATGCTTCCAGTAGCAGTACAGAGACAGCTGATGGAAGCGACCCTCGCCTGGGTTGACGAACGCAGGAAATCCGGGGAGATCCTGGAAATCATGCAAACGTCTGAAGGCTCGGTAGTCATTTGTGAAGATGCCACCGTGGAACAGTTCATGGAGACTCAGGCTTCCATACCGATGGGAGGCTTCATGGACTTCAAGTGCTATCCGCTTGCCGACTTCAATGCATCCATGAAAGCCTACATAGAGGCCTGCAATAGAGCGGAACAAGTTTACGCGAAGGGCGCGAAGTAGGTCGAACGGGGCCGTACCTTGCAGGCTCTCAGACGGGGACTTCGGCGCATTGGTGTCTGTGATCTGCCACCAATTGCCGCCTGTTTCTCACCCCGCGACTCAGTTTGTGGGACACGTCAACTCCGGCGTGTCTGCCGTTCCATGCGTATGTAATAACGTGTACTAATGGCCAGCCCTGTCAACGTGGACCAGGGAACTATCCGGCCGGTGTTAGGATTGTAGCTGCCGGAGTAACCATAGTTGTTGTGTGGAGCACTATCGGGGTTCATACGAGAGTACGGCTTCACATACGTTCCGTCAGCCCGAAAGTAGCCGCGCACATCGACGTCGTCGATGACGGAGAAGGAAGCGGACGTGGCCAGACTCGCACAGTTGCAGGCAACGAAGGACAGCCTGTCGAAGGCTAGTGAACTGGAAGCACACCTGCGGGAACTGTGCGGCCGAATCATCGCCGACCTGGACAACTGCACGTGCCAGGACAAGAAGGACGCTTACGCATACCTGGATCTCCGGGTGACGGCCACTCCAGAGGCCGTAGAGATCAAGGGTTACGTACAGCCAAAGCTAATCACCACTGGACAAACATCGGCATTATCACGTGAACGTAATTGTCCGTGCCGATGGGCCGTACCACGCCCGGGCTGGACGGCGTGGTTACCTCAAGGGCAACCTGTGACTGCTTGACCACGGCCAGCACGTCCAGCAGGTACTTCACGTTGAAGGCTATCTTCGCCTCGCCGCCATCGACAAGCGCATCGAGGTCGCCTGTGTTGCCACCGATCTCCTCTGCCTGCGCGGTGACCGTCACCTTTCCAGCCTTCAGGTCACCTCCCGGCGTGACCATCAGCCGCACGATGTTGCTCGCATCGCGCGCGAAGACCTGTGCCATACGGGCCACACGGGTGAACTCGGCCACGTCGGCCACCGCCCGGGTGTCGTACTTCGCCGGAATGACCTGTGAGTAGTTCGGGAAAGTCCCCTGTACGAGCTGAGTGACGATCTCGGCGCTGTTCAGTCGGAAGATCGCCTGGCTCTTCTGCTCGTTGACGATGAACTGAACCGGCTCCTCCTGGTCGCCGAGGATACGGTGAATCTCGTTCAGCGTCCTCGCCGGGACTATCACCGTTGTCTTCCCCTCAACCGCCTTCGCCAGGGGCATCTTGTAGACGGCGAGCCGGAAGCCATCGGCAGCGGCCAGCGTCATGCGCTCACCTTCCAGTTCCACGCTGATGCCGGTGAGCACCGGCCGCGACTCATCCGTGGCCGCAGCCATTGCCACCCGGGAGATGCCCTCGCGCAATGCGTCGGCCTCAACCTCGGCCGTGACGCCGCCGGCAACCTCCGGCACGGGCGGGAAGTCCGCCGCATCTATGCCATTGATATGCGCCTGGAAGCGGCCACAGGTGAACTGTACCTTGCGGCCGCCAGTGGGCATCTCTATCTGCACCAGTTCGTTCGGCAGGGAGTTGACGAATTCGCCAAGCAGCCGCGCCGGCACGGTGATGCTGCCAGGCTCCTCGACCTTGGCGCCAACCCAGCACGTGGTGGCCATCTCCAGGTTGGTGGCAACCAGCTTGAGTCGAGACTCTTCGGCGACGACGAGTATGTTCTGGGCAACGGGCAACGTGGACCTGACGGCGACGGACCGCCCGACGATTCCCAGTCCACGGCTCAGGTTCTCCTGCAGACACGACACTCTCATGCGCCTACCTCCTCGAATAAGGGAGCCTAATCATACTATCGGGTCCTGGCAGCGTCAATGAATCGGCCCAATACGTCTCGGGCGATGGCGGCCGCCCGGCCACGGTGGCTGAGCCGGTTCTTCACCTCCGGCGGCAGCTCGGCCATGGTGACGCCCATTTCGGGCAACAGGAAGGCCGGATCGTAGCCGAAACCGCGGTCGCCCCTGGGCTGCGTAACGATCATCCCCGGGCACTCGCCATGGCAGAAGGTCACATCGCCCTCAGGGGTGGCGATGGCGATCACGCAAACGAAGCGCGCTGACCTTCGTTCCGGCGGCACGCCCTCGAGCTTACGCAGGAGGTATGCAACCCGCTGCGCATCAGTTGCCCTCTCCCCGGCGTAGCGAGCGGAGCGAATGCCGGGCTCACCGCCGAGCGCCTCAACCTCGAGGCCGGAATCGTCCGCCAGCGTTACCAATTTGGACCTGGCCGCGCACTCCACAGCCTTGATCCGGGCGTTCTCTTCGAACGTTGTGCCCGTCTCCGGAATGTCACCATCCAGGCCGACATCGGCAAGGGACAGCAACTCACAATCCAGCCCGTTCAGCAGGGCCCGATACTCCGCAACCTTCCCTTTGTTCGCGCTCGCGATCAGCAGTCTGAGTCTATTTGCCATCTATCGGTTCGAAACGCGACGCAAGCCTTCTGCTCACGTCAGGCATCGTCGTGTACTCCATGGCGTCCAGCGACAGGCGGTGGGGCTCGAAGGGGCCAAGGCTCCGAAGCATGTCGGCCAGTTGCAGCGCCCTCTCTCGAGCCGGCTCAAACGCCACATCGTCAAACATATCACATGGACCGATCAACATGCCCTCGGCAAGCTGGAATCCGGCCGCGATGCAGCGCGGAGGACCATCGAACCGCGTGCATTTCGCCATCGAGAAACCAACCGGCAGCAGAGGACCGTTGTGCGAACCCCGCATCCATCCCTCCACGACGTTCATGTTGGCGAACGCCTCCAGCACCTCGCCCACCGCGGGGAATGAACCCTGGCAGCGCACGATGAGCACGGGGTCGTCCTTGCCCACATAGCGCCCGGCCATCATGCTCAGCCGCTGCGTCGACGCCGAGGCCGCGATCTGGCCGGAGTCGCGGTGATACACATTCTTCACCGCGAAGTGCCCGGGTGAGCCGAGATACACCAGCATGTCGTATATCTCCTCCGGCGTGTTGAAGACTATCTTCTTTCCTTCATAGACGTCGTGCACCTCAAAGCTGAAGCCACAGTGCAGGTTCGGTGCGATGACGAGGCCGGGCGTGGTGAAGGGATCGGCGAACATCCGGTACAGCGGCAGGTTCCATGCGCCCGAGGCGGTCTTGTCCGCCATGAAGATGATCACCGTCTCGGCCTCCCGCTCAACCACGGCCATCTCCGCCAGTCCGGGGCCCATGCCTTTTACGTTGCCCGAGAAGCCCTCGCACAGGAGATCCTGTCCCGCCCCGTGCAGCTTCAACTCCTTCGCCACCGCGGTGCAGGCGGTGAACACGTCCCAGGCGAGGTGATGAATGACCTCACTGTCCTCGCCGTGCCGGTGCGTCATGATCAGTTGCAGGTCATCGCCGCAGTTCATCACGCGCCAGTCGACAATAGTTCCCCGTCTTGCGGCGTCCGCCAACAGCTCGCGCGCCTTCTCCAGTGTGTCCGGGTGAGTCACCGAATGTCCGACCCAGCCGCCAATGTCCGCCTTGATCGCGCTGATTGTCACTTCCACCTCGACCTCCTTTCCCGACACCCATCGAGCATGCGTGGAACAGGGCGGCGGGACCACGTGAAAGGTGCGGGAGCACCCATTTCAAGTCTACCAACGCACCCATGGGGGGTCAATACGATTGACATGCGGCGGGACAAGCAACCCTGCCTCATTCTGCGCAGCACGTACAGACACGTGCCTCCAGCCTCATGATACGCGCGCGGCGATCTCGCGCGCCGCAACCACGCCCGAGACCGACGCCTGGACCAGGCCACGGCTGACGCCGGCGCCGTCGCCCACAGCGAACAGGTTGCTGATGCCTGACTCGAAGCAGCGCGTGAGCTCATGCCGCCCCGAGTAGAGCTTGACCTCCACGCCGTAGAGCAACGTATGCGGAGAGGCCACGCCGGGAGCGAGGCGGTCGAGCGCCTGCAGCATCTCGACGATGTCCGTGAGATAACGATACGGCAGCACAAAGCTGAGGTCGCCTGGCGTGGCCGACTTGAGCGTCGGCCGCACCAGGCTGCGCCCTATCCGCTCATCGGTCGAACGCCTGCCCTCGAGCAAATCGCCCAGCCGCTGCACCAGCACTCCTCCGCTCAGCAGATTCGCCAGGCGGGCGAGGTATTTGCCATAGGCGATGGGCTCGTGAAAGGGCTCGGTGAAGGAAGTCGACACCAGCACCGCGAAGTTGGTGTTGCCACTGCTGCGCTCAGCGTAACCCACACCGTTGACCGTCACCACCGGGTCGTCGCCGCCAGTCGACTCCATGACCACCTCGCCGTTGGGACACATGCAGAACGTCCGGACGCGGTCGTCGAAGGTCGAAGAGTAGTACTCCAGCTTCGCCTCATACAGAACCTGGCACAGTTCCTGCATCACGATCGCCGGCAACTCCACCCTGACGCCGACATCGACAGGGTTCGCCGTTGCGGTCAGGTCTGCGCTTCGAGCAAAGGCCATGAGCCACTCGGCCCCTTCGCGCCCTGGCGCGCAGATGACGAAACGGGCGCCGATCTCCTCGCCGGACGAGGTTCGCACTCCGGTGACGCGGCCGTCACGACTCTCGATGCAGGTGACCGCGACGCCGGTGCGAATCTCGACACGACCGGAGAGATGCGACCACATAGCCCGGAGCACGCTGTGGCAGTACTCACAGCCCAGATGCCGCAGCTTCACCGGCACCAGCCGCAGTCCGGCCAGCATCGCCCGGTTGAGCAGCGGCTCCACCGCCGGGCCGCCACCGAAGACCCGGTCCGGCGCGCCGAAGCGAACGTAGACAGAGTCCACGTACTCGATAAGCTGCTGCAACCTGTCAGGCGGCAGCAGTTCACCAAGGTGGCCGCCCACATCCGGCATGAGCGTCAGTTTGCCGTCGCTGTATGCTCCCGCGCCACCGAATCCGCTCACCATGGCACAGGGTCGGCATGAGAGACACTTCTCCGCCTTGCCGCTGATGGGACAAGACCGGGACTCGATGTCGCGTCCTTTCTCCAGCAGCAGGACACGGAGGTCGGACTGCATCAACTCCAGCGCCGCGAATACCCCGGCCGGCCCTGCGCCGACTATGATTACGTCGTATTCGCGCTGCTTCCGCATCAACGCCCCACCTCCCCATCACGATTGTAGGAAGTGCACAGCGGTTGGTCAATCACAGCAGGCTATCCACTGACCTGGCCGGCGCCAGACACAGTGCGACCTCCGGGTGCTAGGATACATGCGCATGCTGGATGCGAATCGGGGACCGAGCACCATCGCGCAGCTTAAGGACACGCTGCGGCAGCACAATCTGCACGCCCGGAAGAGCATGGGACAGCACTTCCTGGTAGACCGCGGCATACTGCGGCAGATCGCGACGGCCGGCGGGGTCACTGCAGAGGACACCGTCATTGAGGTGGGTCCCGGCACGGGGCTGCTCACCAGAGAGCTGCAGCCGCTCGCTGGAGAGGTCGTCGCGGTGGAACTGGACCGGCAACTGGTGGCGCTCTTGCGCGAGACGTTCGCCGGGGCAACGAACGTGCGCGTGGTAGAGGGCGACATCCTGACGCTGCCCGCCGCAACACTGCTGGCGGGCTGCACCGGCCGGCAACCCGGCCGCTACAAGGTCGTGGCCAACCTGCCGTACTACATCACTTCGCCCGTGTTGCGCCACTTCCTCCACGGCGCATCCAGACCCACCGTGATGGTCGTGATGGTTCAGGAGGAGGTCGGACGCGCTATCGCAGCCCAGCCGGGCGACATGAGCCTGCTCAGCGTCGGCGTCCAGGCGTTCGCACGTCCCAAGATAGTGCGGCGGGTCTCGGCACGCTGCTTCCATCCGCCGCCGAAGGTCGACTCACTGGTCCTGCGCCTCGACGTCGATGAGACGCCCGCGGTGAGCAGTGCCGAGGTCGCCGGGTTTCTCGATTTCGTGGCCGCAGGGTTCCATTCACCGAGGAAGCAGTTGCGCAACTCGTTCGGCCATGGATTGCCCTTGACGCGCCAGGAGGTGGACGCGCTGCTCTCACGGGGAGACATCGAGCCCACCCGGCGCCCCGAGACGCTCAACGTGGCCGAGTGGGTGCGCTTGTGGCGCATCTACCACGAATCGTTTGGGTTGGAGGAGAGGCGGTGCTGACGGTTCGCGCGCCGGCCAAGCTCAATCTCGTGCTCGAGGTCCTGGGACGGCGAGAGGGCTACCACGATATCTGCAGCATCGCGCAGACGGTCGACCTGTGCGACCGGCTCACCTTTGAGCCGGCAGACGGCATCGAGTTCAGTTGCAGCGAGCCGTCCCTGCGCGAGAACAACCTGGTGGTGCGGGCAGCCGAGCTGCTGCAGCACCAATGCCAGCAGGCGCGAGGTGCGCGTATCCATCTGGAGAAACGAATACCATGGGGCGCCGGGCTGGGCGGCGGCAGCAGCGACGCCGCCACCACGCTCATCACACTCAACCACCTCTGGGACGCCGGCCTCTCCCGGGAGCAACTGGTGACGCTTGGTGCGACGCTGGGCTCTGACGTACCGCTCTTTCTCGTTGGCGGCACGGTGTTGCTGCAGGGACGTGGCGACGTGGTGCGGCCACTGCCTGACCACCCAACCATGCATGCAATCATCACCATGGGGGACGCGCCAGCCTCACCCGGCAAGACCGCTCTGATGTACGGCCGGCTTCGACCGGACATGTTCACCAGGGGGCAATTCGCGCGCGCCGCCGCGTACGCGCTGGGGCAGAGTGCCGCCATCCCGGAGAGCCTCAGATATAACACGTTCGAAAAGGTGGCCGGCGAGGTCTTCAACGATCTCGAGAGTCGGCGCCACGCCCTGCAGCAGGCGACGGGCGCCGTGCCACATCTCGCGGGCTCGGGGCCGTGCCTCTACGCGCTGCTCGCATCGGCACAGAAGGCGGACGCGGCTGCCACGGCACTCATCAACCGGGGACAACGCGCGGTGGCGGTTCGTTTCGTGAAGCCCGGAGAGTTGACCGACTGACTACGTCAGGCTCTTGCGGAGACGGTGCAGCAGGGCCAACTCCTCCTCCCTGGAGGTCACCTCGCCATTGAGCCGGGCAGTCCGGAGCGCGGAAAGCAGCCGCCCCACCTCCGGTCCCTCGGGCACCCCCAGCGCACACAGGTCGGAGCCGGTCAAGACACAGCGCACGTGGCGCAGCCGGTGCAGGTATATCGACACCCTCTCCCGTGCGCGCACGCCCATAAGCATCAGTTCCGCCACGGCAAGCGCCGCAAGACTGCGGCCTTCCAGCAGGCAGCACAGCTCCGCCGAGGTCAGAGAGGGGTACTCCAGAGAGGACTCCAGCGTCCTCAGAACGATGGCATCTGCCATGAGCCCTCGCAACCGGCGCGGCAGGTTGAGCCGCCGGGCCAGTGGGTCGAGCTCCGGCGGCGCAAGAGTCCAGGCGAGCACGCCCCAGTACAGCGTCGCAGCCTGCACCGGCACCCTTGAGAGCCGCCTCGCCCGGGAGAACGCCGCCGCATGCTGCACATCGAAGTGGAGATCGGCATGGACCGCGCGCAGGATGCCGAGCGAATCCATCCGCTGCATCGCGTGTTCCGGCTCCGCCTCATCGAAGGTGCGTTCGAACTCATGGCGCAGCCGATCGCCACTTATGGGCGCGACATATTGCAGCGCCTGCTGCAGCAGCGATTGCGTGCGCGACTCGAAGAC
>CAYNXN010000053.1:0-9902 GCA_964401175.1 uncultured Dehalococcoidales bacterium
CCCCCCCCCCCCCCCCCCCCCCCCCCCCCCCCCCCCCCCCACCCCCCCCCCACTCATCTTTTTTTTTTTTTTTTTTTTTTTTTTTCCGACAATAATTTTTAATAAAAAATTCTCATTTATTTTTACCTTCCCCGCCCCTCTGCCTATCTGTCCCTCGCCTCCCCCGGGGCGTGTAACCCTGTATGGGCCTGCCGTGACGGCAGGCCCGTCTCTCTTGTGCCGCCAGAGTGCTACGGGACGATAGCAGTATCGGGATTGAGGATGTTGTTGGGGTCGAATGCCTTCTTGATATCCCGCATGATTTGCTTCTGCCGCTCGTCGGTATAGCGGTCCAGCAGGTAGATGCCCTTCTTCCCGATGCCGTGTTCCGCGGTAATCGTGCCACCAAGTTTCATGGCGGCGGCGTAGATATCGTCCTTCACTGCCTTCAGCAGGCCGCGGTCGGCAACTTCCTTCTTCAGGATGTGGTGCACGTTACCGTCGCCCGCATGGCCAACAACGGGAATCCTGATGCCGTACTTCTCGGCGATCTTGTCAACCTCGTTCATGAAGGCAGCGATCTCGCCGGGAGGTACCGCCGTGTCAAGCGAGTCAGCGTTGGGAGACACAGCCGACTGGACCTCGCTGCGGATCTTCAGGATGTCCGCCTGTTCCTCGCGGCGCTCCGCCATGAGCGTGTCCACCGCATTGTGCTGCTGGCAAACCTCGGCAACCTGCTCCGCCTGGTAGTACACCTCGTCCTCATTCGCACCCGAGAGAATGACTATGAGGTAGGCAGAGCCCTTCTGCGCCGGCCACGTCATCCCCAGGTAGCCGGCGGTGAGGTCGGCAATCTCCCGGTCCATGAACTCGATGGCCAGCGGGATGATACCCGCCTGCAGT
Organism: uncultured Dehalococcoidales bacterium; assembly: GCA_964401175.1. GTDB lineage: Bacteria > Chloroflexota > Dehalococcoidia > GIF9 > AB-539-J10 > SKVJ01. The sequence goes on from CAYNXN010000053.1 coordinate 883, forward strand.
ATCGCGGGGACGGAGTTGATCGCCTCGGTGCGATCGTCATACGAAATGACCATGGTGGCGGTTCCAGGGAAACGCGGATAGAGCCGCAGAATCACCTTCGTCACCACGCCAAGGATGCCTTCACTGTCCACCATCAAGTGGAGCAGCGGCAGCCCTGAGTTGCACTTAAGCAGCTTGCCACCCATGGAGACGATCTCTCCGGTGGGTAATACGACCTCAAGTCCCTTGACGTAGTTGCGCATGACGCCGAACTTCACGGCGCGTGCTCCGCCTGCGTTGCAGACGACCAGTCCGCCCAGTTGCGCCCCTTCATCGCCGGGGTGAGGCGGGAACGACATGTTCTGCGCATCTGCCGCCTCCAGCAGTTGCCCCAGCGTGACGCCGGCCTGAGCGACCGCCATCAGGCTGCGCGTGTCGATCTCTTCGATCTTGTCGAAGCGTTCCATTGAGATGACGACACCGTCTTTCGTGGGGATAGCGGCGCCTGCCATGCCGGTCCCTCCGCCCCGCACATACACGGGCGTCTTCTCCTTGTTGGCAAGCTTGAGTATCTCCGAGATCTGCTCCGCAGTCTCGGGTTTGACCACAATGATGTCCTCAGCCGCCCGGGGCATCATCGCAGGAGGCGTCGAGTCCACCTTATAGGGCGCAGTCTGCTCCTTCCCGGTGATAACCCAATCGCTGCCTACAATCTCCTTGAGTGCTGCTGCAGTGATCATGCCTGGCTCCTTTTCCGCGCCTCCGCCGCAAGTCTCGGCACCACCTCATACAGGTCGCCTACGATACCATAGTCCGCCAGTTTGAAGATGGGGGCCGACGGATCGGCGTTGATCGCAAGAATGACGTCGGAATCCCGCATGCCGGCCAGGTGCTGGGGGCTGCCGGACACACCGACGGCGACGTAGAGCTTCGGCTTGACGGTGTTGCCGCTGAAACCGACCTGGTGTTCCTTGCCCATCCAGCCATCATCAACCACAGGCCGCGTGCAGCCAACCACGCCGCCCAGCGCCTCAGCAAGCTCCTCGAGCAACGAGAAGTCGGCTGCGCTCTTCACACCGCGGCCGCCACAGACAATGATGTCAGCCTCCGCGATGTTCACACCGCCGGTGCGCTGCTTCTCAACTATCCTCAGCATGGAGTCGATGAGCTCCGGCTCCTTCCGGATGATATCACCCGTCTTCTTCGTGTCGCGGGGCAGCTTCTGCATCACCTTGTACCGCACGGTAGCCATCTGCGGGCGGGTGGTGGTACGAATATGCGCGAAGATGTTTCCACTGAAGGCAGGGCGAATCTGCACCAGGTTACCTTCATCACCGACCTCCAGGCCAGTGCAATCGGCCGTCAAGCCGGTGCTTATGGCCGCCGCGATGCGTGGCGCCAGCGACCGGCCAAGGTGTGTGGCGCCGATCAAGAGCGTTTCGGGCTTGATCTCATTCACCAGCCGCGCGACGTTGTGCTTGTAGTTGAGCAGGTCGAAATCGCGCAGCGCGGGATGCTCGAAGTAGTAGACCTTCTGCGCTCCATAGTAGATGAGTTCGTTAATCTCATCGCCCATCTCGGCGCCAAGCAACACGGCAGACACCTCGATCCCGAGCTTCTGCGCAATCTCGGTACCTTTGCCCAGCAGTTCATACGAGACCGGATGAATCCGCCCCTCTCGTTGTTCGGCAAAGACCATCAGTCCCTTGTAGTCAGCGTTGTTCATCTTGCACTCCCCAGCATGCCGAGTGCCTGGAGGGCATCGGCGACTTTCACGACGGCATCATCGGGACTCCCCCTGAAGACCTCTCCCTTCCTGCCCTCCTCGGAAGGAATGATGACCTTGTTCAAACGAGTGGGTGATCCCTTCAGACCGAGGTTCGCAACATCCGCGAACCCCTCAAGTTCGGCGGCACCCCACTTCTCAATCTCCGCCTTGCGGGCCTTCATCTTGTCCGCGAAGCTGGGAAGTCGAGGCGCATTGATATCCTTGGTGACGGTCAGCAACGCCGGCAAAGGCGACTCAAACAGATAGCGGTCGGCCTCCATCTCAGCCAGCACCACAACATGCGACTCGCTTGCCTCACGCACCGACGAAACATACGCGATATGCGGAATGGAAAGCCACTCGGCGATTTCAGGGCCCACCTGCCCGGTGTCGCCGTCTACCGTCTTCTCACCACAGACGATGAGGTCGAACTTGCCCAGCTTCCTGATGGCTGATGCCAGTGCATACGACGTGGCCCAGGTGTCCGCGCCGGCGAATTCCTTGCCGACCAGCAGGATACCGCGGTCCGCCCCCCTTGCAAGACTGTCCCGGACCGACGTCTCGGCCTGGGGTGGCCCCATGCTGACGGTGGTAACCACGCCACCAAGCTTCTCCTTGAGCTGCACCGCCAGCTCGAGCGCATTCAAATCGAATGGATTGATCTCCCCCGAGGCGGAACTCCGGTCGATGCGGCCGGCCTCGGTATCGAACTTCACACGCTCCATGTCAGGCACTTGCTTGATAGGTACTATTATGTCCATCACTGAGGTTTCCTCCACAAACGTTCTGGGGGTCTCGTCTCTGAAGTTCTTTCCAGTAGCCTCCTTTCACCACTTCAACTTCAACGACTCCCGCAACCGACTATCGCGTGCGACTGGGTAGTGAATGCGACGGTGGAAATGCTGGGGTGCGGTTTCGCCTGAGACCTGCTGCAGACGCTCATCTGTCCTGTCGAGGCTGCACGCATGGTAACACACCCCCACCGCGAAATGGTAGGGGGGCGCAGGACCAACGCCTGTCTGGAACGGCAATCAGTCACGCCGGCCGGTGTTCTGTATCAGCCAGGCAACGACGACAACGAGGAAGACGGTGATGAATAGCACCACGCCAAGGCCCACCTCACCGAGTCCCCAGAACCGCTCGCTCGCTGCCGCAACACCAGTTACGACATGAATAAGGGGATCGAGAGTGAAGCTCATTTCTTCTCCGGCTTGGTCAGCACCTCATCGATGAGACCGTACTCTTTCGCCTGGTACGGGTCAAGATAAAAGTCGCGGTCGATATCGTGCGAGATCTTGTCTACTGACTGTCCGGTATGCGCGGCCAGGATGTCACGTATCTTCTCCTGCAACCGCATGATCTCCCGGGCAGCGATCTCGATGTCGGCCGCCTGTCCCTGCGCTCCGCCGATGGCCTGGTGCAGATGGATCGTCGCGTTGGGCAGCGCGTAGCGCTTACCCCGCGCACCGGCGCAGAGCAACACGGTGCCCATGCTCGCCGCAAGTCCCACGCAGATTGTCGACACCGGGCTGCGCAGCAACTGCATCGTGTCGTAAATCGCGAGTCCCGCACTTATCACGCCACCAGGCGAATGGATGTACAGGCTGATGTCCTTATCCGGGTCTTCCCTGTCCAGATAGAGCAACTGGGCGACGATCAGATTGGCTATCTGGTCATTGATCGGCGTGCCGAGAAAGATGATGCGCTCACGCAGCAGGAGCGAGTATATGTCATAGGCTCGCTCTCCCCGCGCGCCGGTCTCGGTGACAGTGGGGATGATTACCTGAGAGAGACTATCCATGTTATTCCTCACTCTTCTGTGCAGTATCGGCCTCGGTCGTGGCAGCACTCGACTCTCCGGTGACGATGGCCACCAGGCGGTCGAGCGTGCGATTGGTGCGCACCCTGTCGGCTATCGACTCACGCATCTCGGGCGCCGTCAGGAGAGCACGAACCCTGTCCTTGTCCTGGGCCTCCTGCAACAACTCCTCAATTCTGGCGTCCACATCGGCGTCGCTGACGGTTATCCCCTCCTCACGGGACAGTCGACTCAGTATCAATCCGTTTACGATGCGCTCGTGAGCGAGCGGCCGCAGCTCAGCCCTGATGTCCTCCATCGACTTGCTGGCCATCTGCAAGTAATCCTCGACGTTCTTGTAGCCGTAACGCTTCGCTTCACCCGCGATGAGGTCGTCGATCTCCCGCTCCTCCAGCACGGGCGGGAAATCGATATGCCCCTGGGCGGCGATAGCTTCCAGCGCCTTATGAATCAGCGCTGTCCGCGCCTGGTTCCGAGCGTTCGATTCCAGGTCAGCGCCCACCCTCTCGCGGAGAGCCTCCAGCGTCTCGAACCCGAATGACTGCGCCATGCTGTCACCCAACTCGGGCAACTCCTTCCGCCTCACCTGCTGCAGCGTAACGGCACAGCGGCACTCCTTCCCTGCCAGCTCAGCAACACGGAAATCCGCCGGCACCGTGAGGTTGAATTCCCTCGCTTCGCCGGCCGACATCCCTGCAATGGCCTCGGCAAACCCCGGGAGAGGCATGGCGGAGCCGGCGACCATCTCATAGGTCACGCCCTTGTGGTCCAGGAACGGCTGCTCGTCGATCGTCGCTGTAACATCGATCGACGCGAAATCGCCAAACTGTAGCGGGTGCTCCACCGGGACCAGCACAGCCTGGCTCTCACGCAGGCGGTCCAGCGCCGAGAGCACGTGCTCATCGCTGACGGAGACCTCCTCCTCGGCCACACTGACGGAGCGGTACTCACCCAGGTCGACCTCCGGTTCCAGAGGCACCAGTGCCAGGAAGACCGGCGGCTCACGCTGCTCCAGGTGCACATGGGGCGTGGTGATGGGATGGATGGCGTGCTCGGTAAGCGCCTGCTCGTACAACCTGGGGAAGAGGCGTTCTATCGTCTCATCCACAACGGCGTCCCGGCCCACGTGCCGCTCTACCACCGCGTGCGGCGCCTTGCCCTTGCGAAAACCGGGAATGTGTACCCGGCCCGCGAGGTACCTGAACGCCTCAACCTCGGCCGCCTGATACTCAGGCGCCTCAGCCTCAATACGCAATTCGGTCTGACGATGCTCGATGGTCTTCGTGCTGCTCTTCATAACTCCTGAATCCTATCAATTCGCTGTCGCTTCAGCGACAGATTCAATTCGTCGAGCTGGGCGGGATCGACCTCAGATGGGCTGTCCATCATCAGGTCCATCGCGTTCTGGTTCTTCGGGAAGGCAATCACCTCCCGTATGCTGCTCTGCCCCGTCAGTAACATGGCTATCCGGTCGATGCCCAGGGCAATACCCGCATGCGGCGGGGCACCGTAATCGAGCGCGCGCAGGAAGTAACCGAAGCGCGCCTCGATATCCGCATCTGAATAGCCGAGCAGGGAGAAGATGCGGTGCTGCAACGCCCGGTGATGAATCCTGACGCTGCCGCTGCCCAACTCGTTGCCGTTGCACACAAGATCGTAGTGTCGGCCGCGCACTCGCGCCAGATCGGAATCGAGCAGCGCGACATCCTCCGGTTCGGGAGACGTGAACATGTGGTGCATGGAATCCCACCGCTTCGCCTCCGCATTCCACTCGAACAGTGGGAACCCCAGCACGAAAGCATAGCCGAATTGATCAGGGTCGGCCAACTCCAGGCGCCTCGCCATCTCGCGCCGCAGCACATCGAGAACCTTACACGCAGTCGCGACGCCATCCGCCACCATGAGTATCAGGTCTCCCTCGCGGGCGCCGAAACGGGAGAGTAACGCGTCCATCTGTCCGGGACCGAGGTGCTTGGCAATCACCGACTTGACGCTTTCCTCCGTCCGTTCGCTGCCGGTGACCGCCACCGTGACCAGGCCTCTGGCGCCGGCGCCTATCGCCCGGTCGATGAGTTCAGTAAGCTGATGCTTGGAGTAACCAGCGCATCCGGGCACCACGATGCCGCGCACCACACCACCGGCGTCGAGCGCCGAGCGGAAGATGCTGAAGCCGGTTTCCGCCGCGATGTCGCTCACATCCACGATAGTCATGCCATAGCGCAGGTCGGGCTTGTCGGTGCCATACTTCGCCATCGCCTCGGCGTACGTCAGACGCGGAAATGGCTGCGGGAACGACGCATCAGGACGCACAACATGCATCAACTCGACCATCATGCGCTGCATCAGGTCCAGCACATCCTCTTCACTGACGAAGCTCATCTCGAGGTCGAGCTGGGTGAACTCGGGCTGGCGGTCAGCCCTGAGGTCCTCGTCCCTGAAGCACCGCGCGATCTGGAAGTACCGTTCGAGGCCCGCCACCATCAGAATCTGCTTGAGTTGCTGCGGCGACTGCGGCAGGGCGTAGAACTTGCCGGGATTCACCCTGCTCGGCACCAGATAGTCACGCGCCCCTTCCGGCGTGCTCTTGATCAGGATCGGTGTCTCGATCTCCAGGAAGCGCTCCCGGTCAAGGAAGTCGCGAATGCCCTTGACCAGCCTGTGGCGCAGTACCAGATTGGCCTGCACCCGGGGCCGGCGCAGATACAGATAGCGGTACTTCAGCAAGAGGTTCTCATCAACCTCTACATCCTCGTTGATATAGAACGGTGGGGTCGGACACTCGTTCAATATCTCCGCCTCGTTGACGATGACCTCGACCGCACCGGTTCCGATCTTCTCGTTCTCCGTTCCTGCCGGGCGCGCCACCACCTCGCCGGTGAGCCGCAACACGTACTCAACACGAAGCGCGTGAACCACCTCGTCGGGACAATTCGACCGTTGCGGATCGAATACCACCTGGACTATGCCGGTGCTGTCGCGCAGGTCGATGAACACCACCCCACCGTGGTCCCGTCTGCGATGAACCCAGCCGGCCAACTCCACTCGCAGACCTGTGTCCGATGCGCGAAGATCGCCACAACTATGTGTCTTAAGCACTGGATTGTCTCTCCATCACCAGCCTGACGCGGCAACAGACCGAGCCGCACACACTGGCGCCATCGCACCACGACGGAGGATGCCAGGCCAGTGGCGCGGCAAGTGGTCGAACGTTTATGCCTCGTCCTCGAGCATGATCTGCGCAGCGATGCGCGCGGCTGTCTCGCAGGGGCGCCGGCACTTCTTTCTGCCGCCGTCCGCGAGGAACTGCGCCCGCTCCTCCGGGTTCATCGTGTCGTAATCCCTGCCCATGATGAGGGGGCGAATCACGCCGCACTGCGTGCTGCCGAACTCGGACTTGAACGCCTCGCAGTAGCGGTACGCCCTCTGACGGTATTTGAACATCTGTTCGTTCGCCTCGGGCGTGCTCCACGAGGGATCGAACAGCTTGTCTCGGCCGTATGCCAGCCCCATCGCCATGAGGCCTCCGAGCAGGGCGCCACAGGTCTCTTTGCGGCTCATCAGACCAGGGAAGAACGTCGCTGCCTTGAGCAATTCCTTGCCACCCTCCAGGCCGAACTCCTCTTGCAGGGCCGCCAGTGTCCCCTGGGCGCAGTTGACTGACATCTCTTCGTAGTCGCCTGCCTTCGTGGACGCCCGGGCGATTCTCTCCTCTTTGCCGTTGCCTGTAGTCATGGAGTCGCACCTCCTCAGTTTCAGGCCCGGGTAGTCGCATGCGGCGTTGACCCGAAGCCACAAGTGACGCTATTGTACACCAATCTTCGTCCCTATCGAAGCTGGAGGTTCACAATGGACCAGCCCTCACGCCTGCAGGACCGCCTGTACCATGACTGGCTGCTGCCTGACGAGACGAGACGCGTCCGCGCCGAGGTAAGGCTTTTCACCGACCAGGAGGTGCTGCCGGTAGCGGATGCGCTCAACACCGTTGACGAGAGCCCGGAGGCCTTCCCCCGACTACTGTTCCGGCGCATGGCCGAGCAGGGACTCTTCGCCATACCGTTCGGCGCCGACGAGGGAGGTCGCGGCCTGACGTATCCGTTATGCGCGGCGACCGTGGTGATGGAAGAGCTGGCCTACGCCAGCGACGGACTGGCCACCATCTTTGATGACCACTGCGTCCTGCCCGGCATCGCGCTGCTGCACGGGTCCCCGGAGCTGCGCCGCCGCTACCTTGCACGCCTCATCGACGGTTCAGCGGTGGCCTGCATGGCTATTACCGAGCCCGACGCGGGGAGTGACCTCAGAGCGGAGACAGTGAAGACGCGGGCGGAGGGCAAGAACGGTCGGTACGTCGTCAATGGACACAAGCGTTTCATCACCAATGCGCCGGTGGGCGACTTCATGACGACGTTGTGTGTCGCCGATGGGTCTTTGGCGATGCTGCTGGTGGATCTCGCCACGGCGGGAGTGACCGTTGGGCCTCCTGACAGGAAGACCGGGAACCGCGTCCAGCTCACCGCCGACGTTCGCCTGGTCAATGTGGTGGTACCCGGGGAGAACCTGGTGGGCGCCGTTGGCGATGGTTTGCGTATCGCGCTCTCCTCACTGGCATGGGGCCGCGTACTGGTCGGCGTCTCTGGGGTCGCCATGGCGCAGGCAGCACTCGACCACTGCGTGCACTTCATGCAGCGGCGTGAGCTTTTCGGCGGCAGGCTGAGCGACCTGCAGTACTGGCAGTTCCGGCTTGCGGAGCGCGCGACGCAGATCGCCACGGCGCGTGATCTCTGCTACAAGGCTGCGCTGCGCCGCGACCGAGGAGTTGACGTCGCCGAACCGGAGACGGCCATGGCCAAGTACAATGGCTCTCAGGTTGCCGGCGACATGGCCCGGGACGCGGTGCAGCTCTTCGGTGGCCTGGGCTTCATGACCCGGCTCGGCGCTGATGCTTCAGCGTGCAGAGTGGAACAGATATACCGGGACTGCAAAGTGGCCGAGATATACGAGGGCGCGAACGAGATTCAGAAGCGCGTCATCGCCCGCATCGCCCTCGGACGCGAATACGTTCGCTGACGCGCCGCGTCGCTCGACGCGATTCTACAGAGAAGTGAGGCTTCCGAAAGGAGAGACCGATGCAGCAACCTGCAGAGAGGACTGAGGAGCGTTTGTACCACGCGATGGGACTTCCGCAGGAGGTCGACCGCGTCCGTTCGCTCGTACGCGAGTTCGCACAGGCCGAAGTCGCGCCGGAGGTACCCCGAATGGAGGAGCGCCCGGAAGCGGTGGAGCACTTCCCCACTCGTCTCTTCCGGCGCATGGCCGAACTGGGACTCTTCCGTATGCCCTACACCGCTGAAGAACAGGGGGCGGGACTTGCCTCCCCCATGCTCGCCGCAGCCGTCGTTATGGAGGAGCTGGCGTACTTCAGCAACAGCATCGCCGTGATCTACGACTGCCAGT
>CAYNXN010000054.1:0-9524 GCA_964401175.1 uncultured Dehalococcoidales bacterium
CGACACCTCGGGCAACGGGCTGATGAACGATGAGGTCCGGGACGCCATCGAAGCCGCCGCAACGCCCGTCGCGTGGGAGGGCGCCGGCTCCGGCATCGTCAATGCCTTCGCCGCGGTGCAGCTTCTGGCCGCATAGAGGCGAGGCTGTGGTGCGTGTCCCCACGGCGGCATGCCCGCCGGCAAACGTCAGATATCCAACGCGGGAGTGTTGACAACAACGTTCACAACTATGCGATCGTCAAGCAGGCGGCCGCGACAGGACTGTGAAGAACCCGGTGCAGACAACTCCCCTCCGCCACGCCTCCCGGACGGGCGATAGAACGCGCCTGAAGTACGTGGCTGGGCGGTCGGCGCATACGCCCGCTGTCCCAGCCACAGCAGCCGACCCCGGACTGCTTCGAACGGCGACGACGGCCTTGCGCGACATGCGCCACAACGCTACTATCGCGCTATGCGCAGACACCGGCTCACTGCGTTCTTCCTCCTGACCTTCGGTCTCTCCTGGGGCATCCCCGGACTGTTTCTGCTCGCGTCCAGCATCGGCGCCGTGACGGTGCCGATCGAGCGACATTCGCCATTGGCCTTCCTCTTCTTCTGGGGGCCAGCCATCTCAGCACTGCTGGTCATAGCGTTGACCGACGGAGCGGTGGGTCTCCGAGGATTCGTGCGCCGCATGTACTCCGGGCCATACAAGTGGCGCTGGTGGCTGGCCGTCGTAACGGGGATTCCCCTGCTCAAGGTGCTGGCCTACGCGCTGGCCGATGATGCGATTCCTGTGGACATGCTTGCGGCCACACTCAGCACTGACGTGCTACTGTCAATCGGGTTGCTGGCCCTGCTGGAAGGTCCGGTGGCGGAGCTGGGCTGGCGCGGCTATGCGCTGCCACTGCTGCAGCGACACGTCACCGGACTGGTTGCGGCGATCATTCTCGGCGCCCTCTGGGCGCTGTGGTACATGCCATGGCTGCTTCCAGGGACGGTGATGAATTGGTCGCTTGGGGGTGACAGCATCCCGGCCATCGTCCGCTTTTTCGCTGCGACCATTGGACTGAGCGTGACGATCACGATCGTGTTCAACGGCTCGGAGGGGTGCATTCCGCTCATCGTCCTCTTTCGTTGGCTGACAAATCCACCCCATCCGTGGCAACCGGGCACCCACATATCGTACGTTGATTCAGTTATCACCGTTACCACGGCCGTGATACTGGTCTTCGTGCTGCGGAGCAGGTACCTTTCGAACAACAACCGGTTCACGGCGGTGACCGCAACGCCGCAGAGTCCAGGGCACGATGCGATCCAGGCTGATGCCGACTCAGGCGTCTAGCGTGGAGCGGCAGCGCCGAAAGCGGCACACCTCACATCCGGACGCCAGCGGCGGAACAAGCTGGAGAATCGCAGTCGTGACCCATTTCGCTCGCAATCTCGTGTTGACAGAACCACCGTGCACTGGTACGTTCGGAGGCAGGAGGGCTCTGGTGTCGCCTGAGGCATCCCCGCCTCAGGACCCGATACCGGCACCAGACCCGACTATTTCTCCTCTGTGCGTCAGCCGCATCCGGTGCGCCCCGATGACAAGCGCAGCTTCGCCACAGCATCTGGTCGTGGGGACTCGCGTTGTGCCCTCAGGACGAACGTGATAGAGTCTCCCTTCGCGACTCTGCTACAAAGGAGGACAGTATGAAGCGAGAAGCCATATCAGCCCCGGGTTCACCCAAGCCGATTGCCCCGTATTCGCCAGCGATTAAGACCACAGGACTGGTCTTCGTATCGGGCCAACTGCCAATCGATGCGTCGGGCTCGGTGCCCGAGGGCATCACGGCGCAGACACGGCAATGCCTTGAGAACATGAAGGTGCTGCTGACGACTGCCGGGACAAGCTTCGACAACGTCGTCAAGTGCACCGTGTTCATCACGAACATGGACGACTTCGCCAAGATGAACGAGGTGTACGGCGAGTACTTCAAAGGTACCCCACCGGCTCGTTCGGCGGTTGAGGTCTCCCGGCTCGCCCGCGGGGCGATGGTGGAGATCGAGGCCATCGCACTGGTGTAGTCGCCGGCTCACTGCTTGAGCGAGCCACCGACGCCGACACCGATGCCGATTCCCAGCGGCACGGCCACCTCTTCGAGCACCCTGGAGATCGCGGCCTTCAGCGACTTCTTCTGCTCGCTCGATATCTGGTAGCGCGTCTTCACAAGACGTGCGATGGCCTCCGCCAGGTCCATCTGCAGGTCGATGCGCTCGGGCGACTCCTCCACAAGCCTTCTCATACGGAGGCGGAGCAGCGCTATCTCGTCGTCCACGCCTTCAACTCTCCACGCGTCTTCGAGTTGAAGCCTCTCCGCCTCCGTGAGAGCCCGCGCGTAGAAGCCGCATTCTGCAGCAGCGACGGGCACACTTCGCGTACCTCGCCTAGCCATAGCTCTCCATGTCGCTGGAGCGCTCACGAGGCATGCCTGCGCTCGTCGCCGTTGCCACCGGCCAGCGTAGTGGTACCTCTGCCTGCCTTTGCCGCACGTAGGCGTGCACAACGCCAAGGACAATACGATGCGCCGCAAGCTCATGCTTGCCATCCTGGATCAATTCCTTCAGTGAGTACATGGACCCTGCGCCTCCTGTCCACCTTTTGATTTCATTGCCAGTATTGTGTTTGCCTACTTCAAGTATAGCATTGAGATAGCTGCTGTCATTCGCTTGCGCCGTTGACACGCCAATGCTATCGTTCCGGCCAATGCGCGCGCCGTGGGAGGAGCTGGAGCCAGCCTCCAGGAGTGCCGTCGAGCGGCAGCGTCGGGCGGTCGGACGTGTCGAGCATCTGGCTGCTGCTACGTACGCAGCAGCACTGGCCTTGCTCGCATGGTCGACGCTTGGGACTGTTGCCGGTAGTGTGACCCCGGACAGTACCGTGATCGGCATCGTCCGAAGCATGTGGCCCGCAGTTGGTTGTGCTGCCCTGGGACTGCTGGCACTGCTCTCATGCTGGTTGCTGCATCACCTGCAACTGACCTATCTGACCCGCTCCAGCGGCACGCTGCTATTCCTGCACGCATTGTTGCTGCCCGCCATACTGAGCATACCGGTAAGCGTCAAAGCACTGTCTTCGGCGGCCTTCTCCCCCGCCACCGTCCTTCTGTTCATGTCGAACGTGTTGTCCCTGGAGATCGTGCTTCTGCTCATCTGGCGGCAAGCCGTCAGAGGAGGCCTCCTTTTCGGCGGAGATGTGCCGTCTCGCGTGGTCATACGCATCCGGCTGCTGCTTCGCTTCAGCGTCGTGCTGATGCTGGCGAGCATCGCAGCATCACAGCTGCTGCCAACCGCCGGTCTGCTGCTGGCGGCAACGCTGTTGCTGCTTCAGATTCTCGTGGTTGTGAGGGGCGGCTATCTGCTCGACCTCAAGGCCCGCACTGCTCCCCCCACATGACGAGCAACTCCGCCGTGGGAGAGTCATTTCACGGAGTAGTGCACGGCCCCGTAGCAACGGCGTCGATGGCGGTCCGCAGGCTCCGCACGAACGAGGCCACCGCCACGAGGTCGCTCCCCTCATCCACCGCTTGCAGCAGGCGACTGCCGACGATGACGCCGTCAGCCACGCTTGCGATCCGCGACGCCTGCGACGGCAAGGAGATGCCGAAGCCAACGCACAATGGCAGATCTGTCGCGCGACGCGCCCTGGCAACGAAATCCTCCAGACCTGCGTCAAGGCTGTCCCGGCTGCCAGTGACTCCGGTCAGCGCAACCATGTAGAGGAATCCTCGTGACCTGCGGCCCGCCACGCGTAACCGGACGTCGGTGGTCGTCGGCGCGACCAGGTACACGAGGTCGACTCCATGCCGAAGGGCTGCGGACTCCAGTTCCTCGCCCTCATCCGGGGGCAGGTCCGGAATGATGAGTCCACTGACGCCGGCAGCGGCGGATGCGGCACAGAACTCGTCCAGTCCTCGGCGCAGCACAGGATTGTAGTAGCTCATGAACAGCAGCGGGGCCGTCACCGCCTGAGCCAGGGTCGCCGCGACGTCGAGACACGCATCTGTGGTCACCCCGTTTTCTCGCGCCACGTGGCTCGCATGTTGGATGGTAGCGCCATCGGCGAGCGGGTCCGAGAACGGGATACCGAGCTCCACCACATCGCAGCCATTCTCAACGAGCAGAGGCACAAGCCGCAGGGTGGTGGCGATATCGGGGTATCCGACCGTCACATACGCGATGAGCACCTTCTTGCCGTTGTGGAAGACAGTCTCCAGCTGATTCACAGCTCACCTCCAAGTGCGTCGATGACGATACCCATGTCTTTGTCCCCACGTCCGCTCACGTTCACGACGATCGTCTCACCATGCCCGCACGTCTGCGCGAGAACGACGGCATGCGCCACTGCATGCGCCGATTCGAGCGCCGGAGTGATTCCTTCTGTGCGGCACAAGAGCTTGAAGGCATTGAGCGCCGCTGCATCGTCGATGGTGACGTAGACCGCTCTGCCGGAGTCCTTGAGGAAGCTGTGTTCCGGCCCAACCCCGGGATAGTCCAGTCCAGCCGAAATGCTGTGTGTATCCCGTATCTGCCCCTGTTCATCCTGCAGCACATAAGACCTGGCTCCGTGCAACACGCCTGCACTTCCTGCCGCCAGCGACGCCGCGTGCAGCGAGGACTCCAGGCCCCTGCCCCCCGCCTCTACGCCCACCAGTTGGACCGTGGTATCGGAGACGAACGGATGGAAGATTCCTATCGCGTTGCTGCCTCCGCCAACACAGGCCACCACGTAGTCGGGCAGCCGCCCGTAGCATCCAAGCATCTGCTGCCGCGTCTCACGCCCGATGACGGACTGGAAGTCCCGCACCATCGCCGGGTATGGCGCGGGCCCCACGGCCGAGCCCAGGAGATAATACGTGTCGTTGACATTTGTCACCCAGTCCCGGATGGCCTCGTTGATCGCGTCTTTCAACGTGCGGCCGCCGGACAACACCGGCCGCACCTCAGCACCCATCAGCTTCATACGGAATACGTTGAGCGCCTGCCGCCTGATATCCTCCTCACCCATATAGACTATGCACTGGAGTCCCAGCCTGGCGCACACGGCAGCCGTTGCGACGCCATGCTGCCCTGCTCCGGTTTCCGCGACAATTCGCCGCTTGCCCATCATGCGGGCAAGCAGCGCCTGGCCAACTGCGTTGTTGATCTTGTGGGCGCCGGTATGCGCCAGGTCCTCTCTTTTCAACAGTATCCTGGCGCCGCCGCAGTGCTCACTGAGGTTCGCTGCCTCCGTGAGTGGAGTGGGCCTGCCTACGTACTCCTTGAGCAGCCGGTCCAACTGCTCGTTGAAATCGGGGTCAGCCGTGGCAGCAGCATAGCCCGCAGCGAGTTCCTCCAGCGCCGGCATCAGGGTCTCGGGCACGAAGCGGCCTCCATAGGGACCGAAGTAGCCTCGTTCATCGGGCAGCTTTGTTGTCTGCATCGCTCCTCTCCTGTTCCGCAATTCGAACGGCGTGAATGAAGGCACGTATCAGGCTCACATCCTTTCGGCCTTGCTTCTCAACTCCGGAGGAGACATCCACGCCGAAGGGATGCACTCCTCTGACAAGTTCACCAACGTTTGTCGGCGTGAGTCCTCCCGCGACCATCAGCGGCGAGAACGTGCTCAACCGGCGTGCGATGGACCAGTCAAACGCCTGGCCGGTACCGCCTCTGCATCGCCCGCCGCCGGTGTCCAGCAGGAAGGTGACGGGATACAAGGGCGCACACCGCTGGAAGCTGGTCAGTCGCCTCTGAAGCTCGACTACTGTTGTGGCGCCGTAAACGGGAATGGCCCGAATCACGGGAAGATCGATGCTCTCGATATACTCCGGCGGCTCGTCCCCGCTGAGCTGCACCATGTCAAGGCGGCAATGCGAAGCCACACGGTTGACGACAGCCGCACGCTCATCGGCGAAGACTCCCACCATAGCGGGACGGTGCTCCATCTCCGAAAGGCGATCGCAGAGATGGACAGCCGTGTCGAGGCTCACCCGGCGCGGGCTCGGTGCGAACACGAAACCAACGAAGTCGGCGCCCGCCTCCACAGCGGCGAGCACGTGTTCCGGCTCTCGCAGTCCACACACCTTCACCCGAACGCGGCGCATCGAAGTTCCCTCACTTTCGCTGAGATATCGGTGGCGCACATCAGTGCCTCCCCCACGAGAACCGCATCGATGCCGGAACCGGCGAGACGCCGCATATCGTGCCGAGAACGAATGCCGCTCTCGCTCACCACCAGTCGACCAGCCGGGATGCGCGGGCGAAGCCGCTCCGTGGTAGCCAGGTCCACTTCCATCGTACGAAGATCCCGGTTGTTGATGCCGATGATGAACGCACCGCTATCCAGCGCGATGCCAACCTCAGACTCGTCATGCACCTCCACGAGGCTCTGCATTCCCAGCTCCCTGGCCAGGGCCAGCAGTTGAGGCAATCCGCACCGACCCAGAACGGCAGCAATCAACAGGACGCAGTCGGCCCCGCAGGCGCGCGCCTCATAGACCTGATAAGGATCGACGATGAAATCCTTCCGCATCACCGGAGGGCCACTGGCCTCGAGAGCCTCGACTACCGCGGAAAGGTGCTCGACGCCACCGCCAAAGCGCCGTTCCTCAGTCAGGACCGACACCGCATTCACGCCGGCGGCGGCATAGGCGCGCGCCATCTCCGCCGGATCGACATCGGCCTTGATGACGCCGCGCGAGGGGGAGGCCCGTTTCACTTCGGCGATGAGGCCGATTCCACGACCACGCAACGCCGCGCCGAAGTCGCGCGCGGGAGCGCGCCGCTGCGCGGCGGCTTGCACCGCCCCGTCAGGCCACAGCGCCCTGCGGCGTTGGAGATCCTGCCGCGCGCCTGCGACCAGCCCTGCGAGCACCGTCATGCGGCCACCTCCATCCCCGAACCGCCGAAGGCCACCAGAGCGTCGAGGCAGGAGAGGGCCCGACCTGAGCGCAGTACCTCACGCGCGATTCCAACCCCATCACGCAGAGTACCGGCAACGCCGGCGACATACAGGGCAGCCGCGGAATTGGCAACCACCACATCGTGGTGCGGCCCCTGCTGACCGGAGAGAACCTGGCGTAACACGGCCGCATTCTCATCACAGGTTCCTCCCTTCAGCGCCGTCGACGGCACAGGGGACAATCCGAAGTCCTCCGGAGTGAGCCAGTATCGGTGCACGCGCCCATTCTCCACTTCGCACACGACCGTCCTGCCGGACAGGGTCACTTCGTCGAGACCGTCCTCACCATGCACCACCATGGCGCGTGAGCAGCCGAGGCGCTGCAGGACAGCAGCCAGAGTATCGACGAGTTCAATCTCGGCGACTCCGAGTAATTGGGCTCGTGCACCGGCGGGATTACACAGGGGACCAAGGATATTGAAGACGGTCCTGACTCCAATCTCTCTCCTCGGACTGGCGACGTGCTTCATGGCAGGGTGGAACGAAGGGGCGAAGAGGAACCCGATGCCCACCTGCCTGATACAGGACTCAACCTGAAGGGGAGTGAGGTCCAACCGCACACCGAGCGCCTCGAGCACGTCGGCGCTGCCGCACCGACTGGACATCGCGCGGTTGCCGTGCTTGGCGACACGGACGCCCGCAGCCGCCGCCACCAGACCCACCGCTGTCGAGATATTGAACGTCTGCGCGCCATCACCACCGGTACCACATGTGTCCAGCACGGCATCCGCATCGATACGCAGCGCCCGCGACCTCATGGCTTCCGCCAGGCCAGAGATCTCTTCAATGGTCTCTCCCTTCATTCGTAGCGCGACGATGAAAGCGGAGACCTGCGCCGGCGTGGCCTCACCATCCATTATCTCGTTCATGACACGGCGCGCGTCCGGCAAGCAAAGCGACTGTCGGGAGATCATGCTTCCGATGGCGTCCCGAATCATCGTGCTGCTCCTTCCAGGAAGTTGCGGAGCACGTTCTTGCCGTGTTCGGTCATGAACGACTCCGGGTGAAACTGGACTCCCTGAATCGGATACGCCCGATGCCGCAACCCCATGATCAGACCGTCGTCCGTCCACGCGGTGACATCAAGGCAATCGGGCAAGCCGCACCGCTCCACGATGAGAGAGTGATAGCGAATAGCGGAGAACGGGCTGGGGATTCCCGCGAAGAGCGCGGCGCCGCCATGGTGGATGCGGGAGGACTTCCCGTGTACTACGCGCGCCGCCCGGCCAACGTGCCCGCCGCACGCATGTGCGATGCACTGATGGCCAAGACATACGCCGAGCAGTGGCAGATGCGGGCCGAACCGCCGTATGACTTCGTTGGATATGCCCGCCCTGTCGGGCGTTGATGGACCGGGCGAGATTACTATACGCTCCGGCGCCATCGCGGCGATCTGATCCACTGTCTTTTCGTCGTTCCTCACCACCACCACCGCCTCTCCCAGTTCAGAGAAACACTGAACCAGGTTATAGGTGAAACTGTCGTAGTTATCGATGAGCAACAGCATGCTCTGCCTCCCCGGCGTGGTGCGCCTGCTCAGCCTGGTCTATAGCTTTGAGCAAGGCACTCGCCTTGGTCATTGTCTCGTCGAATTCGCTGGATGCCACACTGTCATAGACGATCCCACAGCCGGCCTGCGCGTGAGCGATGCCCCGGGATGTCACGATGGTCCGAATAGTGATGGCCATATCCATGTTGCCCGAGTACGAGAGGTATCCAACCGCCCCCGCATAGGGGCCTCGACGGTCGGGCTCCAGTTCGGCGATGATCTCCATGGCCCTCACCTTTGGAGCACCGGAGACAGTTCCCGCCGGAAAGCACGCCCGCAGCGCATCCATCGTGGTGACGCCGGGCCGCAGCCTGCCCTGCACATGAGTCACCAGGTGCATGACGTGAGAGTAGCGTTCCACATCCATGAGGTCGCTCACCACCACCGAGCCCGGCTGGCTCACGCGGCCGATGTCGTTTCGGCCGAGGTCCACCAGCATGACGTGCTCAGCACGCTCCTTCTCGTCGTTGCGCAGTTCTGCCTCCAGCAGGAGGTCTTCTTCCGGGGTCTGACCACGTCTGCGGGTTCCCGCGAGGGGGCGGGTCATCACGTTTCCATCCTCAACACGCACCAGTATCTCGGGAGACGCGCCGACGAGTTGGAATTCGCCGCAGTCGAGATAGAACATGTAGGGCGACGGGTTGATACTGCGGAGCGCCCGGTAAATGTCGAACGGCGGGGCGGATGTGCGCCGGCTGAGCCGCTGCGAGAGCACCACCTGTATCGCCTCTCCTGCCGAGATAAGCTCCTTTGCCTCGTCGACGGCATTCTCGAACGCGGGACGCGCGAAATTGGAGCGGTATCCACTCTCTACTTGCCCAACTGACTTGGGGCAAAGCGATGCGCTCAAGGGGCCACGCAATCGGGCTACCAGAGACTCGATGCGGGCAACAGCCGCCTCGTACGCGTCCACAACATCGCCAGAGGGATTCACGTGGCTGAGGACTTTGATACGGTGCGTCACATGGTCGTAGATGAGCATCGTGTGCACGAACATGAAGTAGGATT
>CAYNXN010000055.1:0-9451 GCA_964401175.1 uncultured Dehalococcoidales bacterium
CACATAACTGAACGTATGTGTCATGACTACGTTCAGTCGTCGCACCATTGATTTGGCTCATCACACGAGTGCGGAACTGCTGCTGGTGAGACAGACGAGAACCCAGCGGCCCGCATCCTGTGTTCCCTATTGGAAATCGTTGCGCCGGATGGACCTCTTCGCGACAGCCAGATTCCGGCCTGTCTTGCATGCGGACATTTTCCCTGCACGCTTAAGGGAGGACAGAATCGTAGACCATCAACACCCGTCAACCAGGGTCTTGACACCAACCCTACAACATGCGAGCATCTTCGGCATATCTTGCGACGAACTCCTTGCTGTATCTGACAGATGCTCCCTATCCGGCAGCAATGTGGAGGCCGCAAACTAGGGAGGTGGGAGGGTGGGCAGGCTCCTGTTCCGGTCGTCGGTCATCGGCCTGGCGGCGACGCTGGTCATGGCCTGTGGCACCTGTGCCCCGGCTTCACAGCCCGAGATCGTCGACTTCTTTGCGATGCCTCAGTCGATTGAGCCAGGTGAGACAGCAAAGCTATTCTGGAGCGTGGCGGCGGCGGAGTCTGTGGAAATCGACCAGGGGATCGGGATGGTCTCTGCGTCTGGAAGCATGGAGGTCTCTCCATCCACTTCTACCGACTACACTCTTACCGCGCGGAGCACCGCAGGCGTCGCGAAGCGAACCATACGCGTCGACCTGAAGACCCTTCCCTCAGGCTCCGAGGTCGCCGCGGCTGCGCCCACTGACCTACGTCATCCCACGTTCGCAGAGGCGGTCGACGCGCTCTCTCAGCATGTCTCGGACACTGCCCTCGCTATGACGCGGTCGGCTTCCGATGCCGGGGTCATGCAAGGGCTTGCTGGGAAGCTCCGGAATCAAGGGATTCAGGCTGGCTTCGTCAGGATTGAATGCGCGGTGCGAGCGGAAGGTGCGCTCGATGCCTGCGTTGCCGTGGCTACGCGGGACAACGGTGTCGCGCTCTTCACTGTCATACCTTCCGACATCGATGTGCAGCCTCCCGAGGAGAGGCTGCAGGTGGTGTATCTGCAAGAGGGGAGCAGAATCGGGCTTATGGCTGCGACTGTGGCCAAATCGACGGACTACGCCTGGTACACCGAATTCGTGGATGAGGTGTACGAGCATTACGACTACCTGGAATGGCTTGCCGCGTTCGCGGAATCGGTGGCCGATTACTCCTCGCACCTTGACCGGCTGATCGCATATGTTGAGAATCCGCCCACCCTCTCGGGATACTTCAGCGACAGTCAACTGGCGGAACTGGACCGGTTGATTGATGGCGCAAACGCTAACATCGACCAGTTCAACGCTGTGGCAGAGGAACTGAATGAACTGGTCGATGCCCTGGAGGAACTCCCGGACATATACCCCTCCAATGTGTATTACGTCGAGACTATCTGGACGAATCCCCTGAGACCACTGCCTACACTTCCACCGATACCGCAATACGGCATTACTGTTGTGCGGACACCGGAGGAGTATCTGACCGAGCTCAGACGCAGGGTCTACACTATGCCCCCCACAGCCCCCAATCGCGATGACCACAAGTGCGATCGTGTGAGCGACAAGAACTTCGTGGTGACGGACTATGAGATTCAATGGTAGCGATGCGCCCACGCATTCACCGATACAAGAACGTTCGGATGGCATCGCGCGGCGGGCATGGGTGATGTCTCTGGCGTTTCGCGGACAGCTTGTCTCTCGGGGTTGAAGTGCGAGCCCGCGCAGCCCCGCGAAGGAGGATGTGAGATGGAACCACAGTCCGGGTGGTCCGACGGGAGTGCCGATGCTCTGACGGAGTCGGTCGCACAGGCGCTATTCGAAGGCAAGAGCAGCAACGATATCGTAAAGGCGCTGGTGAAGCAGGGAGTCGATGAACTTGGAGCACGCGGCTTCGTCACTGACGTGGCGATTCAGGTAGAGTCGTTTCGGCACTCTCCGGATGGGAGGGCGCTGATGGCCCGCAAGTACCGTACGAAGATGATCCATGGGGCGCTGTGGTTGGTGGGTGGAACAGTGGTCACCGCGCTCACTGCATCAACAGCGGCGGATGGAGGCTACTTCCTTGTCGCCTGGGGTGCCATACTGTTTGGCGGCATCGGGGCCATCGCTGGTTTCATAGGTTGGATGAAGTGGCGTTGACGTAGAGAACCACGGTACGATTGCGGCACCGGAAGGGCCGGCGCTTGCGCGGACAAGCCGTAGCAGTGGAGCATCGTGGCAGCCGCACAATCGAGTGTAATCGAGTTGACAGTCTCAAGCCGGTGCGAGTGAGTGTCTGCCGGCCGGAGCCATCTGCGAGCGATGTGCCGTGACGGGTGGCGCAGATACTGGGGGGCACTCTTCTGAGTGATACGACGAGCAAGGAGTAACACGATTCAATGAGGGAGAACGCTTCACGGTCGACGATGCTGTTTGTCGCTTTGGGCATGGCACTGATCATGCTGCTTGGCTCAGCAGGTGTTGCGCAAGCCCTGATGCTCGAGTTGAGCCTGGAGGGGCTGACGGACGGTGCCGATTGCATCATCCTCGGGACGGTAATCGAAACCAGCAGCCACTGGAATGCCGACCATACGAGCATCTACACCGAAGTCGTCGTCGCAGTTGAGGAGAGTCTCAAGGGACCGGTTGGCACAGACACTATGATGATCGTCGTGCCAGGCGGGACGGTGGGCGAGATCGGCCAGTACGTCTCAGACACGCCCGATTTCGCAACCGGAGAGAGAGCCGTGTTGTTCCTGCAGGAACTGACCGGGATGCACGCAGAGATGGGGATTGCATCTGAATACGTATCGTCGCCTGTGTTTCTCGTCTATGGGCAGTATCAGGGGAAGCTTTCTATCCGCGATGGCGTGGTGGGTGCCATTCCCGCGGAGGAACTGAAGGGTCAGATCTCGCAGATCATAGAAACAGGAGGCAGCCTACCTGGGGCTGAGTTGGCCGACAGGGAGGCAAACGTTGTCGAGCCAGCGTACGTCTATGGCGGAATGAAATGGTTCGGCACGTCGCCAATCGTGAGCTACAAAGTGAATGCCACCTCCGCCCGAAACACTGCCGTGCAGAATGCCGCCGCCTCTTGGACCAACGCTGGGGCCAAGTTCAGCTTCAGTTATGGCGGCACACACTCTCGCACTGGCGAAAGCTTGGACAACGGTATCAACGAAATCATGTGGTACGACCTCGGAGCCGGCGACACTCTAGCCCTCACGACCACGTGGTACTACACCGCTACAGGTCAAATCGTTGATTGTGACATGGTATTCAACACTCGGTATACGTGGAGTACTTCGTCGGGCGACTATGACGTGCAGACCGTAGCACTCCACGAGTTTGGTCATTTCCTCTATCTTGGCCACTCGAGCGTTTCCGGTGCGACAATGCGGGAGTTCTACACTGGTACAGACCGGACCCTGCACTCTGACGACATCGCAGGCATCAAGTACATCTACGGGGCTAGTTGCAGCGTATCCACTCCGAGCACGCCCTCCGGTTCGGCCAGCGGCCAGACGGGCACCAGCTACTCCTATTCCACCGGTGGCTCAACCTGTGCTGCGGGACACAGTGTCCAGTACCGCTTCGACTGGGGTGATGGGACATTCTCATCCTGGAGTTCATCCACAAGTGCGTCGAAGTCGTGGAGTTCCGCTGGCACATACAACGTCAAAGCGCAGGCGCGGTGCGCCACAAACACGGAGGTCACGTCCTCTTGGTCCTCAAGCCGAGTGGTGACGATCAGTACCCCGTGCAGCGTATCTACTCCGAGCACACCCTCCGGCTCTGTTAGTGGACAGACCAGCGTGAGCTACAGCTATTCCACCGGTGGTTCCACCTGTGCCGCGGGGCACAGCGTCGAGTACAACTTCGACTGGGGTGATGGGACGTTCTCATCATGGAGTTCTTCTACAAGTGCATCGAAATCCTGGAGTTCTCCTGGTACGTACAGTGTGAGGGCTCAAGCAAGATGTGCTACCAACAACTCCGTGTTGTCTGCTTGGTCGCCGGTGACGTCGGTGACCATTCGCGTCCCTCCCACGATCACCACCCTGGCAGCCACGAATGTGGCCTCGACCACGGCCACGTTGAACATGAGCTACACACTCGGGGGGTACGCCCCAAGTGACGTGCGTTTCGCATATAAGAGAAGCGCCGACTCGACGTGGACGGAGACTGCCTGGGTGAGCAGGTCGTCCGGCAGCGCATACGCTGAGTCGCTCAGCGGACTCGACCCTGCAACGGAGTACACGCACAGGGCCGAACTCAGGTACGACTCAACTATCCTCCAGGGCGATATCCTCAGCGTGACGACGTTGGCGCCACAGCCGGACATCATCGTGTCTCCCAGGAGCTTCGAAGTCACGGTCTCCTCGGGCGCGACCCTTGACTGCGTCCTCACCATCAGCAACAGTGGCATCGATTCGCTCATCTACGGCGTTTGCGATATGCCGACGGGCGGCAGCCCCACCTTTGCGCAATCCACCGCCGTGAACAGTGTTCTGCGGCAGACTGGGCAACGTGGCGAGTATGAGGCTTTGTCATCGTCAACGGTGGTCCCTTGTTCCCCATCCAGCGGCGCGCCGGGTGAAGGGACAAACTGGCTGGTCTACGACGACGGCGTGGCGGAAGATGCTTGGGCGGGCGCGCTTGGCGTTGCTTGGGCGGTGAAGTTCACGCCGATCTCATATCCTGTGCTGGTTAAGACAACAAGCGTATGCCTCTGGCCGGATTGGCCCGATGCGGACCATGAGGAGTTCGGCCTCGACGTGTATGACGACGACGCCTCGGCTGGCGCACCCGGGACAGTACTGGGCGGGGTCAACAACACAGCCACTGAGTGGGGGTGGTCGGACATTGACCTGTCGGGGCTGGGCTTGACAATAACGTATGGCGACTTCTACGTCGCCTACTGGAACCTCAGCAGTCATCCCGATGCCGAAGGCGTCTGCTTCGACATGAGCAGTCCGGACGGCCGATCGTGGTGCTACTTCGGCGGCGGCTGGACAGCAGTTGAGACAACCAGCATAACAGCGGGTGACTGGATGATCCGGTGCGAACTCCAAGACGCAGGATGTCCCTGGTTGAGCGAGAGCCCGGCGTCAAGCAGCGTTGCTCCAGCTCACTCCCAGGAAGTGATACTCACCATCGATGCCACAGGTCTGGACGTGGGCGACTACGGTGCTCAGGTGGTTGTCGACAGCAACGACCCTGATGAGAACCACGTCATCGTGCCGGTAACGTTGCACGTCACTGCTGCCCCACCTGTGGTCGACACTGGACCAATCTCGGATGTCGAAGAGACCTCCGCGACAGACAACGGCTTTGTGGTCTCTTCAGGCGGAGAGAACTGTGATCTCGTCGGAGCCTGTTGGAGTACCTTACCTGGCCCCAATATCAACGCCACCAAGAATGAGGTCTCAGGCTCTTTTGGTGCCGGCCCCTTCGGGGTCTCCATGGCAGGACTGTCGGAAGGCACCACCTATTACGCCAGGGCGTATGCGCATAATTCAGCGGGGTACGGCTACGGCCACGACGTCTCCTTCACCACGAAACCTGATGAGCCTCTGGCCCTCGCTGCGGTCCCCGATCCGTCCATTCCGTACTGGCGGATCAACCTCTCATGGGCGCCGGGTGATGGCGCCACTCGAACGTATGTAAGAGGCAGGAAAGGGAGTCTTCCGTCTGATATCTCCGATGGCTATCTCGTGTACGACGGCAACGGCGCTACATGCTGCGACTCCCGGCTTGACCCGTCTTCCACGTATTACTACCGTGCTTGGTCATGGGTAGAAGACCACGAGGGCGAAGACCTGTGGTCCGACGCCAGTTGCGCGGCTTCGGCCGCGACCGACGCCGCTCCTCCCATGGAAGATTTCGACATAGTGGTTCAGCCAGGCTGGAACATGGTCTCGGTCCCAGTACAAGCGGCAGATATGTCGGCAAACGTCATTTTCGCTGGAGCCGTGGCTATCTACACATGGGACTCAAGCAGCAAATCATACGTAGTGCCGCCCGAAATCGAATCAGAGAATGGGTACTGGGTTGCCGTCACCGAGACCAAGACCATTACCGTAACCGGCATACCAGTCGCGGCGTGGTCGAGTTCTATCTACGAGGGCTGGAACATGATTGGCTCGGTGATGTACGACGACCCAGTCGGAACGGATAATCTCACCACGGATGCGACCCCGGACCCTCTCGTGAGAAACGCCATCTACCGCTGGAATCCATCGAACAAGTCCTATGAGTCTGTGACAAGTATTCAGTCCGGCGAGGGCTGCTGGCTGGCGACAACGGAGACCTGCGAAGTGGCGTTCGCCCCGCCGACATGAGCTGAAGACACAGCATTGCGAGAGCGTGGTCAGCAGGCTTTCCACGCGACCAATCTGTCTCCTTCACTCTGTTAGAGGAGTCCAATTTGCACTGGTACTGATTTCGGGGGGAAGGTCAATACCAGACTGACGCAGGCGGACGAGGAGTTCGGCAAGAGGCACATGAAGCGCCCCAACTCACAGCGCGCTGTGTGACATCGAGGCGATGACGCAGACGAAGAATGGCGCAGTGGCGTTGAAAGCTAACGCTGTCCGGT
Organism: uncultured Dehalococcoidales bacterium; assembly: GCA_964401175.1. Classification (GTDB taxonomy): domain Bacteria; phylum Chloroflexota; class Dehalococcoidia; order GIF9; family AB-539-J10; genus SKVJ01. The sequence goes on from CAYNXN010000055.1 coordinate 6,597, forward strand.
GTCACACATAACTACCGTTATGTGTACCGGTATTGACAGCAACGATCCGGACGCGACTCTTCCAATTCGCGCTACATCTGCGGAGGTTGTTCAGTCAACCTGGCAGACGTCTGAGTGTCATCGCCGAGCATCTTCATCAGCTTTGCGCGGGGAATGAGTATCCGTCCGCACAAACGGATGGACGGAATCTGACCCATTCGCACCGCTGAGTAGGCGAGGTTGCGGCTGATCTTGAGGAGTCTCGCAGCCTCGGCTACCGACAGTGTCAAAGGAACAGACTCGGCGGAAGACGGTTGTCTTGGTACGACCATACATGGTAGTATGACAATATGTACAAACAAGTGCAAGTCAACGACACACTCTGGAGACGGTGACATACTGCTCGGGTGTTGTTTCCGACATAACGTGTTGATAGTGCTCTGACATGCGTTTCCGAGGGAGGTTTCATGACGAGTCCGATTATTAGCAGGGAGAGGAGAGACGTGGTTGTTCAGTTGCGGCTTAAGGGTGAGACCTACGCCGCTATTGGTAGGGACGCGCGAGTGAATCTTGATCGTAGAACAGCGAAGAAGATATTCGAGGAATGGGAGAATGAGCAGTCTTCGCCCGACAGGGCGAATACCAGACAAGAGTTGAAACGGGAACTCATGGCCGAGCATGTAAGGGAACTGGTGGCTTTCGCTCGTGGGCTTGCACGTACTCTTGGCGTTCCCGTTGCTGGAGACCAACGGAGTGGTGAAGAGGTCTTCCAAGCATTCATGGTTAGCCATGTGAGAGGCACCGATACTGCTGCGAATGACGTTTCCGAGCGGGATGTGAGGCGCCTGTTGTTGCAGCGCAACGAACGATTGTGCCGCGATCTTCGGTCTCATATTGAGTCCACCGAGTGGTGGAGACTGGTAGGTGATTACCTGCACGCGCGAGACCGGCTAGTGGATGGGCAGATCATAATGGAGGAGCGCGTGGAGACGCTGTTGACCGATGGGCTTCGAGAATGTGGAGGTATTGGTGCCGAGTTGGCAGAGAGACGAGGCTTGATTCGCCGGGTGACGCGGGGGTTGTCAGTGGCCTTAATCAGCGCGTGCGTTCGATCGGTCGACTGCGAACCGCTGCCGGCTTCCATCGAGCAACTGGACTCGGTATCGAGAGAATATGTGAGAACCTGCGCCAGATGCTCTTTTCACCACAGCCGTGTGCAGATCCAATTTGCGCTGTCAGATGTTCCCATTACTGTCGAAGATGCTGACGCGAGACTCCATGCTACTGTGTGTGGCTCAGTCGAGAGTGTCGCCAGAGAACTGGCTGATGGAGAAGTAGGGAGGCACTTCTTGCGGCTCGTGAGCGGCTCTCTATTGGAGATGCTCAAATGTCACGACAGGCTAATGGCGGAGTCGCATTCTCCGCGGTTGCAGTCTGTCATACTCGAATCCCGCTGTGACCACTGCCCGGTGTAGGACTGATAGAGAGGTCGACGTTCTGAGTCATATGTGTAGAGGATGGGCATCTGTGGCGTGAGGAATGAGATGGTCAAGTGAGTAGGAGGACTCAGTGGCCAGCGGTGGTCGACCGCGACTATGCACGGATAGATGCCTGTACTCCTTAATGAAGCGAGGTGAGAGAATGACATGAGAGGTTCTATTCGACAGCAGAGCAAAGAGACCTGGCAGATTACGGTCGATGTCGGCGTGACGCCTGACGGCAAGAGGCTTCGCCATTTCGAGACGATCAAGGGGCGCAAGGCGGACGCGCAGCGACGCCTCAACGAAATTCTCGTCAGTGTGGACAAGGGCACATATGCGCCAACTGGTCGTCAAACGGTGGCCGAGCTTCTACAACTGTGGCTGGATGGGTACGTCAAGACGAACTGCACTTTGCGCACCATGGACGGGTATCGATCCATCATCGAACGCCACCTGATTCCTGCGATGGGTCATGTGCCGTTGCGTCAGCTTCAACCGGCCGCAATTCAAGCCTACTACGGAGACGCGTGCCAAAGGCTGTCTGCCAGGACGGTTCACCATCACCACAGGGTTCTGTCACAGAGTCTGAAGTATGCGGTGCGCCAGGGATATCTCGGACGCAGTCCGTGCGAACTGGTTGATCCGCCATCCCCGCGCCGCAAGACCATGCGTACCCTTACGCCGGTTGAGGTGGATGTACTCCTTCTGAGTGCCAGTGACAGCCCGTACTATGCGATCATCTACACCGCGTTGAGTACTGGATTACGACAGGCCGAACTGCTGGGACTACGATGGCGGGACGTGGACCTTCACACGGCATCGCTCTTGGTTTCACAAGTGCTCTACAAGCGGAAAGGCGTATGCCAGTTCAAGGAGCCCAAGACACCACACAGTCGGCGGCGAGTGGCTATGACTCCAAAGCTGGCGGACTTCCTGACGGCCTACAAGCTGGAGCGCCAGCGCGTGTGTGAGGAACTGGAGGCGGCGCTGTGTCTTGATGATCTTGTGTTTGCCTCTGCGAGCGGCGGGCCAGTCAACCCGACCAGTGTTAGCCATGCCTTCAGCAAGCTGGCTCGCTCCGCCGGGCTTGGGGACGTGCGATTCCATGACCTGCGACACACGTTTGCGAGTCTCATGCTTCTTCGTGGTGCCAAACCGAAGGTCATAAGCGAGGCTCTGGGTCACGCATCGGTAGCTTTCACCATGGACGTCTATTCGCATATAATAGGCGGCATGCAAGAGGACGCGATGCGACTACTGGATGAGGTTCTGCCTGCGGGCAGGGTCTGCACGGTTTCGTCGCGAAATTGTCGCGACTTCTCCTCGGTTTAGCTTCACATGCCAGCGTAGCTCAGAGGCAGAGCAGCGGTTTCGTAAACCGCCGGTCATCGGTTC
>CAYNXN010000056.1:0-9282 GCA_964401175.1 uncultured Dehalococcoidales bacterium
TGGGACACGGCGTGGGCAAGATCAACGAGCTCGGCGCTCAACTGGCGCGCGAGGATGGCGACAAGATACTGGAGGCGCTCAAGAGCGAACGCCGCTTCTATGAGACGCACGCCTTCCTGGTGGTCGCGGGCACGGCGGGTGGTACCGGCTCCGGTTCACTGCCCGTCATCGTCAAGATGCTCAAGGAACGTTACGTCAACAAGCCGGTGTACGCACTGGCGGTGCTCCCATTCGAGCATGAGCAGTACAGCGAGGCGCGCAGCGTGTACAACAGCGCGACTTCCCTGAAATCGACCTACGAGGTGGCCGACGCGGTGTTTCTGGCGGACAACCAGCGCTACGTCAAGAAGGACTCCAGCCTCGCGAACAACATGGAGAAGATCAACCGCATTGTGGTGGAGCCGTTCTACGACATGATGTGCGCCGGCGAGGTGACCACGCGCAAGTTCGTAGGCGCCAGGACGGTCGATGCGGGCGATCTCATCGCCTCGTTCGAGGGCTGGACAGCGATCGGCATGGGCAGGGCCGAGCTCCCGGCGTTCCGCTTCCCGTGGGAGGTGGTCAAGAGTCAGTTCCGGGACAAGGCCATCGAGAGCTTCCGGGGCACGCAATCGCTGGACGCCGCCATCACCGACCTGTCCATCGCCTGCAGTCCGCGTGACGCCGCCAAGTGCATCTACGTCATGTCCGGTCCCGCCAAGGAGATGAACATGGACATGGTGAAGGCCGTCAGCGACCACATCGCCGACATAGCGCCGAACGCGCTCATCCGTGGCGGCGACTTCCCCGGAGAGAAGCACTTCATCGACCTCACCCTCATCCTCTCGCAACTGTCGAATATCCCGCGCATCGCCGAGATGTACGAGCAGGCGACCAGGTACGCGGAGGAGCACAAGGGGCAACTGCTGGACACGCAGTGCAAGATCCAGCAACTCAGTGAGATCGGGCGGGAACTGCCGCTGCTCTAAGACAGCGTTTCGAGAGAAGAAGCAGGGGCTGCCCCTTCGGGGGCAGCCCCTGTTGCGTTTCTAAGCGAATGCGCGCAGCAGCGCCCCGAGGGTGAACCCCAGCGCCGCGCAGCCCGGGAACGTCAGTATCCAGGTCCGCACGATATTGCCGGCCAGATCCCAGCGCACCGCTGAGAGACGCCGTGTGGCGCCCACGCCCATGATGGCCGTGCTGACGCAATGCGTCGTGCTCACCGGAATGCCAAGATGCGAGGCGATCTCGATGATGGTTGCCGCGGAGGCCTCCGCCGCAAACCCGCTCGACGGATTCAGCGACGTCATCTTGAGTCCCACCGTCCGTATCACGCGCCTGCCCCCAACCACAGTGCCGAAGCTGATGGCGCTGGCCGAGGCGAGCACCGCCCAGAGCGGGATCTCGAATTCGCCCGTGCCGCTCGCCACCATCAAGCCCATGGCGATGAGGCCGATGGGCATCTGGCCATCGTTCTTGCCATGACTGTAGGCAAGAAACGCGGCGGACGCGATCTCCAGCTTGGAGAACAGGACCCGCACCATGGCCGGCCGCTTCTTGCGAAAGGCCCAGAGGATGGCCAGAAACACGGTGAATCCACCCGCGAAGCCGAGCACAGGAGCGATGGCGACGGCCGAAAAGACGCGTCCCAGCACGTTCCACTGGATGATGGAGGCATCGCCATGCGCCAGCGCCGCGCCCACCATCCCGGCCACCAGTCCGTGGGTCAGGCTGACCGGCATGCCCTTGATGGTTGCCGACACCGTCCAGATGATGACGGCGGTGACTCCGGCGAGGACGATGCTCATAGTGAGCGCCTCGGGAATGATGATGCCTTTGCCGATGGTCATGGCCACCGCGGTGCCGGTGGCCGCCCCGGCGAACTCGCAGATACCGGCCATGATGAGCGCGGCCCGGGGAGACAGGTTGCGCGTGCCGATGACCGTGGCGATGGAGTTGGCCGCGTCGTTCGCTCCATTGGCGACTCCAAATGCGATGGCCGCAACCACCACTATTGCGAAGACGAACTGTGCGTCAGGCATGCTTCAACACGATACCTTCAAGGGCGTTGGCAACGTCTTCGCCGAGGTCGGTGGCGTTCTCCAGATGCTGATACAACTCGCGCCACTTGATGACGTCGATCGCGTTGGAGCACGTTTCGAAGAGCTCGGCCTGGGCCGCATGGTGTACCGCATCCGCCTCGTTCTCGAGTCGATTGATCTCGACGCAGGCTCTCAGTATACGTGCAAATTCCTTGCGGTTGCGCAGGCACGGCATCACTTCATCGAGTCCGAGGGCCACGTTCAGGACGATGTGCGCCAGCTCCTTCGCCCGGGGCGTCGGCTCATCCATGCGATACAGCACCAGCGTCCTCGCTGCAGCCTCCACGAAGTCCAGCACGCTGTCCAGCGTGTGGGCCAGCGTAGCGATGTCTTCCCGGTCGATGGGCGTTACGAACGACCGATGGAGCCGCTTGATGACCTCGTGTGTGATGCTGTCGCCCCGCTCCTCCAGGTTCTTGATATACGCAGCCCGCTCACCTCGATCGTGCGCGCTGTCCTCAAAGAACTCCACCAGCGCCTTGGCGGCCACCACGAGATTGGCCGTGTCCTGCTCAAACAGGTCGTAGAACCGCATATCGCGCGGAGTCAGGATGAATCTTGCCACTGCTCCCCTTTCAGACGGCGACGTTCGATTGCAGGCAGCAACTCACCGGTAGCGTTTGACCTCAAAGCGGTACAAACGAACGGGTTCATCACGGCCTATCCCCGCCTTCATACGACATATCTCGATCTGCTGTTGTACGCTCTCCACTCCCTCAAGATCCGGCAGAAGCAACCCCCTCCTCCAGCCAGACTCCACGATGACCCCGTACCGGTGGTGGTCCAACTGGCTCTCATCGTCTACAGGCTCAGGGCTGGTGAGTACGTCCACACTGTAGTCCAGGTCGTCAAGCTCGTTCGCCGATACCGCACGAAACCTCGGGTCGCGCGTGGCCGAGCTGATGGCATTCGATACGATCTCTTCCGCCACGTTCTTGCGAGCGGGCTCAAAGGTGCCGATACATCCTCTGAGGTCGCCGTGCTTGTGCAACGAGACGAACACGCCGGCGCGTTCGGCCATCTCAGGCGTTGCCGCCTCCGGGTGCAGCACTTCGCCGTCTCTGACATACCGCTCAACCGCCTCTTTGGCCAGTGCTGCAATCGCATGCTGCGGCTGCTTTGTCATGAGGCACCTCCCACTGCGGCGTCGTCATGGCCGGCGCCGCCCAATCCATGCACTTTCGGCGACTCAGCCGAGCGAACATTGAGTTCGGCGCCGCAATGCGCACAGGTTGAGCCCTGCAACAGGTGTACCTCGGCATGGTAACCAGTGCGATGGATCACGGTCCGGCCACAGGAGTAGCAGATAGTATCCTCACCGGGCCCCCTCACGTTGCCGGAGTACACGAACTTCAGCCCCGCCCGGCGTCCCACTTCGAGCGCGTGCTCGATCGTCTCAAGCGGCGTCGGCGTGGTATCCCGCAACTGATGCATCGGAAAAGAACGGGTCACGTGCCATGGAGTCAGTTCTCCCAGTTCGGTTGCCATCCAGCGGGCGATGCCCTGCAACTGCACGTCATCATCGTTCCAGCCCGGGATCACGTTTGTAACCACCTCAACATGCATGTTCCAGCGCCTGCGCGCACGGACGGCCACATCAAGTATGCCCCTCCACTCATGCACACGGGCGAGGCGGGCATAGAGCCCATCGCTGAATCCTTTCACATCCACACGCCAGGCGTCCAACCACGGACCGATGAGGTCAAGCGCCTCGGGCGTCATGAAGCCATTCGTGACATAGGCCGTATACAGTCCCCGCTCGCGGGCGAGCTTCGCCGACTCCAGTGTGTATTCGAACCACACGGTCGGCTCGTTGTACGTCCACGCGATGCCCTGGCACTGATGCTGCGCCGCCAGCCGCACCTGCTCGGCCGGCGCGAGGTACTGCGAGCCGGAAGGCACATCGGTGCAGGCGATCTCCCAGTTCTGACAGTGGAGACAGTGGAAGTTGCAGCCCCAGCCTCCCAGCGAAAACGCCAGCGAACTAGGATAGAAGTGAAACAGGGGCTTCTTCTCTATCGGGTCGGCGGCAATGGACGATACCTCGCCGTAGTTCAGAGAGTACAGCACCCCGTCCCGGTTCTGCCGCACGCGGCAGACGCCGACTTTTCCGGGATTGATGATGCATCTCCACTGGCACACGTGACACCGTACACGCGCGCCGGGAAGTCTCTCGTACAGGAGAGCCTCTCGCACCATGGCTGAGGCCATTATACAACCCCGCTCGGTGTGGACTCCACGCCGTCCCCCGTTTCCCGCATTTCCGGGGTGCCGCGACCGCACGAGAGGTCCTATAATGGACGGAGCGTGAAGATACTTGGCGTGACCGGAACCATCGGCAGCGGCAAGTCAACCGTCTGCCGTATCCTGTCGACGCTCGGCTGCCCCGTGCTTGATGCCGATGTGGAGGCGCACCTGAGCTACCGGCCGGGCACGCGCGCATACCGACAACTGGTGGCCGAGTTCGGAGAGGCCATCATCGACGCCGCTGGACGCATCGACCGGACCGTGCTCGGTCAAATGGTGTTCTCCTCTGCCGACAGGCGCGACCGGCTCAACGCCATCGTGCATCCGGCCACCCGGCGCCGGGTGAGAGGCGGACTGTCGCGGCTTCGTTCGGCCGGACACAAATGGGTCGCTCTGGAGGCGACGCTGCTCATCGAGGCTGGCTGGCTCGATATGGTCGACCGGCTGTGGGTCGTGGTGGCTCCGGACGATCTGGTGGTCACACGGTTGCAGCGGGACCGGGGCCTGGACGAGCATCGAATTCGCGAGCGTCTGGCGACGCAGTTGCCTGCATCAAGAATGATGGAACTCGCCGATGACATCATCTGCAACGACAGCGACGTGGCTGCGCTGCATGCGCGCGTCGAGTCTCTCTGGCGGGAAATGACGGATGCGGGGCGAACCGCGGCCGCCTAGGGCCGCTCGACGCTCACCCGTGTGAGATCCGGGACCCCGAGGGGACTGGGCACGAACCCGGTGACATACGGCTTCACCAGCGTATGGTTGCCGCCATACATCAACGGCAAACACGGAGCATCCTCCACGACTATGCGTTCAGCCTGCTGGTAGATGAGAAGCCGGCTCTCCACATCAACCTCCTGCGCCGCCTGCTGCAGCAGCCGTTCGAGCTCGGGATTCGAGTACCCCGAGATGTTGTACGATTCGCCCTGGCTGAAGAGCGTGGCGAGGAAGTTGTGCGGACTGGGATAGTCCGCCACCCAGCCCATGGCGAAGGCCTGATCACGCTCCTCCTCCAGATAGTAGAGGAAGACTTCAGGCTCCAACTGCCGCACCGAAACCTCCACGCCGAGGTTCTGTTGCCATCCCAGCATCGCCGCCGCAATGTACGAGGGCACGTCATTGGCATAGCCGGATACGGTGATGGTGACCGGTGGGAGGGCCTCTGCAGAGCCATACGACGACATCGCCAGCAGCTCGCGCGCCAGCTGGGGATCGTACTGATAGGGCTGCAGCCCGGGATCATAGCCGGGCAATCCCACCGGCAGAATGCCTCCAGCGGCGGCAACGCTGTCCTTGAAGAGCGCGGTCGCGATGCGCTCTCGATCCACCGCATGGCAGAAGGCGAGCCGCACGTACACGTCATCGAACGGCGGACGGGTCACATCGAAGCCGATGTAGTACAGGCTCAGCTCGGGGGAAGAGACCAGTTCGTGATGCAGCGGATTCGCCGGGTCCGTGACCTGCTCGTAGTAGGCGCTGGAGACGGACACAACGTCGATATCCCCTCGTTCATAGAGCGACATCGGAACGCCGGCAAGGAGAAGGAACTGCACCGCATCCACGAGCGGCTTCGTCCCATAGTAGTCGTCATTTCGCTCCAACTGCAGCAAGCTTCCGGGAGTCCACTGGGCCAACTTGAACGGACCCGTGCCGTTGGGCTGACGCCACCACTCCGCCCCCTGTTGCACCGTCTCGCGATCGACCACGAACGAGGTCGGATACGTCAGCTTGTCGATGAAGTAGGCGCGCGGCGCCTCGATATCAACCTGGAGCGTGTACTCATCGAGCACGGTTACTCCACGCAGCCCGGTTGCCTGCCCCTGCATCATCTCTCGGGCGCCCACGATATCACCGAGGTAGATGGCGGCGGTTCGAGAGCCCGTGGCAGGGTCACAGGCGCGCTCCCAGGAATACTTGAAGTCAGCAGCCGTGACGCCTCTGCCGGAATGAAAACTGACATCATCGCGCAACTCGAAGACGTAGCGGGTACCATCAGGCGAGATGGTCCAGCTCCTGGCGATATCAGGTTCCACCCGCAGTTCGTCGTCCAGTCCCACGAGCCCGCTGTAGAGGTGCATGACATACAGGTGCGAGCTCGTCTCGCCCGAGATGGCCGGATCGAGGGTGATGGGGCCCACGTCGTACAGCCGCAGCACCGAACCGGGAGCCTTCACCACCGACGCCGGCGCGCAGGAAGCGCCGGCAACGAGGAGCATTGCGCATACCAGGATGAGCAGCCGCCAGAGCTTCAGTCGACCGGTGCGTCTGAGACGCAAGGCATCGGGCGGCATCACGGCCACAGGCTCACGCACTGCTCAACTCCGCCCTCAGGGCCGCGAGCCACGCGGCCTCGATGTCTTCCAGACCCATGTCATAGTTCTGGCGCAGCGAGAAATCCACCGTCTCTCCCGCCGTCAGCATCAGCAGCAGCCGGTTCATCGGCTCGGAGCCGTACGTGCCCAGCAGGTAGCGCACCACGCTCTCGCTCTGCGCGTAGGAAAGGTATGCCTTCTGCGTCTCGGACGAGAAGGGACCGTTCAGCGTGCGCAGCGAGATCAGTGTGTCATCCAGCACCGCATGCCGCAGTACCGCCCTGAACGTGCCCGCGGTCTCTCCTTCGTTGCGCATCGCCAGTCCTTCGTCCAGCCACGTCGGCAGGCCGCCAAACGGGCCGAAGGTGAGTCTGTGCACCACCAGATGCGTCAGTTCATGCCGCAGGGCGCGGATACCCCAATCCATATCTCCCGGCCCGATGCCGATGGCAACGATGCCGTAATCGGTGAAGGCGACACCGCCGGTCCATTCCTGTGGATAGACCATCGCCTGGCGCAGGTCCGCCGCCGAGCCATAGATATACACGATGATGCGCCGGTCCACCCGGGCGCCTAAATCGCGCGCGAGCGCCTCGATAGCCTCATCACAGACCTGGAGCAACTCCCGCGCGAACGATTCGCTGCCGTAATACCAGTAGAGCGTGACCTCGTCCGATTCGAGCTGCTGCCATTCATAGCGGTCGTCATCGAATACCACCTCGCCGGGAGGTGTTACCACCGTCGAGCCGGCGGCGTCGGAGACCTGCCACCAGTAGGTGATGCGAGCTCCCGGAGGCAGGCTCGCACGACGCATATCCCAGGTCCAACTGGTCTGAACGCTTGTCGACGGCGACACGGTTGCCCATGATTCGCTCGTGACCGCCGCATAGTTCATCTTGTCGATGCGGTAGAGCAGCCGCACATCCGTCACCGGTTGGGGCCCTTCGGCGGCAACGGTGAACTCAAGGCTTCCCGGGAAACGCGCGGTCACGCCGGTATCGATGGCCTGCAGTGTGGAGGGCGCGGAGGCCACCGTCGGCAGTGTGAAGGCCGTCACACTGACAACGAGCAGAACCACTGCGGCGGCGAGTCTGCGCATCATTCCTCTCCGACTCTCGAACGCAGGTATGCCGTCACAAAATCGTCGAGAGCGCCATCGAGCACGACCTCCGCTGCGGAGGTCTCGTGGCCGGTGCGGTGATCCTTCACCATCTTGTACGGGTGCAGCACGTAGCTGCGGATCTGGTTGCCCCAGCCCGCATCGATGCGTTCTCCCTTCAACTTCGCCCTGGCCGCCTCCTGCTCTCTGCGCTGAAGCTCGAGAACACGTGCGTACAGAATCTTGAGCGCGACATCCTTGTTCTGGTGCTGGGAACGCTGGCTCTGGCAGCTTGAGACTATGCCGGTGGGCAGGTGGGTGATACGCACGGCGCTGCTGCTCTTCTGCATGTGCTGGCCGCCAGGGCCGCTCGACCTGAACGTGTCTATCTTCAGGTCTTCCACCGGGATATCCAGGTCCAGCTCCGCTTCGGCCTCCGGCAGCACCTCCACCAGTGCGAACGACGTGTGCCGGGCATGGTCGGCGTCGAACGGAGAGAGTCGCACCAGGCGGTGCACGCCGTGTTCGCCCCTGAGGTAACCGTAGGCATGATCACCCTTGATGCTGAGAAAGGCGCTCTTGATGCCGACCTCATCGCCCTCCGAAACGTCGAGGACCTCGGCGGCGTAGCCCTGGCGTTCGGCCCAGCGCACGTACATGCGCAGCAGCATGTTCGCCCAGTCCTGTGATTCGGTGCCGCCCGCTCCGGCGTGAAGCGCCAGCAAGGCGTTGTGGTCATCGTACTGTCCTGAGAGGAGCAGGCCGGTCTCCTGCTTCTCGAAATGAGACCACAACGCAGCGGCTTCACGCGCGATGTCGTCGTAGACCGAACCATCCTCCTCGGCGATGGCCAACTGCACCATCTCCAGGAGGTCGCGCGCCTCAGCCTGCATGGACTGCCACGTGCTCACGAGGGACTTCTCGCTGTTCAGGCTTCGCATGAGCGCGCGAGCCGAGCGCTGGTCCTTCCAGAAGTCGGGGGCCATGGTCTGGCGCTCGAGTTCAGCTATCCGTTGTTCGTGGCCGGGGATGTCAAAGACGCACCATGACGTCGGACAGGCGGCGAAGCAGTGTCTCCAGGCTATCGCGCAATTCGTTCATGCTGCTCCCTGAGATGCCGGCTGAGAGGGCGTTGGACCCACGGCCTACTGGAGCGGGCGGCCGCTGGCCGCGATGTGCGCCAGACGCGTAGGTTCGGGCAGCCGGTATTTGTTGGTGCACTGTAGCACCGATTCGACCGCATCTGCAAAACCACACAGATGCCCGACTGAGACGAAGACCGGCTTCACCCCATTGCGGGTCCGGAGCGCAACGCCGACCAGCTCCCCGTCGTGCATTATGTCGGACGTGGAACCACGCTCAAGTCCCAGCGGGCCGTGGCTTCCGCAGAGCAGCGATTTGGCACATCCTATCGTCGGCACGCCAAGCAGCAGTCCAAGGTGAGAGGCCAGGCCGAGCCGACGCGGGTGAGCCGTGCCATGGCCGTCAACCAGCACAAGGCCGGGTTCGATGCAGACGCGCTCACACGCCGCAAGCACGAGCG
>CAYNXN010000057.1:0-9077 GCA_964401175.1 uncultured Dehalococcoidales bacterium
CCGTCAACGCGGGCGGCTACATCCGTGTTGGCCCCGGAGGAGACATCTACGCCTACCAGGGGGGCACCACTGCCTTCTGGAGGTACAACGTTGCAGATGACGAATGGGAGGTATTGCCGGCCACGTCGGCTGCCACCGGAGCGGGAGCCAGCCTGGTCTGGGACGGCGGTGACTGCATCTACGGCACGCTGGGAGGCGGCAGCACTGTCTTCCGCTGCTACAGTGTCAGTGGCGAGACGTGGAGCGACGAGCCGGAAGACCTGCCCGCCGGCATCGGCGCCGGCGCTGAGCTCTCATATGTCAACACCACATTCGTCTTCCCGGATGAGACCACCGCAAGCTACAACCTCATCTACGCCACGCGGGGCGGTGGCAGCAACGCGTTCTACAGCTACGATCTGGAATCGGAAGAGTGGTCGGTGAGGCCGGATGCTCCGGCCCCCATCACCGCGGGCGGCACGATACGCTGGAACGGCGCGGGCCACATCTATGCCTTCCAGGGCGGCACGCAAAACATGTGGCGCTACAACATACTGAGAGACGCATGGCCCACCGCGCTCGCGCCGATGACCAATCCGGTGACCGACGGCGGCGCGCTGTGCGTCGATGGGTCGGGCGACTATGTGTATGCCTTCCAGGGCGGCGGCAGCGATAAGTTCTGGTGTTACCACGCTGTGCTGGACTTCACCTGGTTCGAGATGGAGCCCGCGCCGGCCGCTGTTGATGGCGGAGCCGCGCTGCTGTGCACCGGCAACTACATCTACGCCCTGCAGGGTGGCGGACAGCAGGGCTTCTGGCGCTATAACGTCTCCGGCGACACCTGGGAATCGAGGGCGGCCACGCCTGCTGCGGTGGGCTATGGGGGTGCGCTGACCTACGACGGCACGTACATCTACGCCCTGCGGGGTGGGGGACAGACCGGCTTCTGGCGCTACGATGTCTCGGCGGACTCCTGGTCGACCTTGACCTCGACGCCTGCGAGCGTGAGCTACGGCGGTGCGCTGGCCTACAAGAGCTCGACGAACATCATCTATGCACTCCGTGGCGGCAACACCAGGGATTTCTGGGGCTACGATGTTGCGACAGGCCTGTGGGAAGCCCTGCGCGATGTGCCTGACCCGGTGGGCTATGGTGGCGCCCTTGTCAACGTGCCAGGCAACTTCCTGAATGCGATGCGGGGTAATGGCAGCAGCGATTTCTACCGGTTCAATACCAGGACCGGCAGGTTTGGCAAGTGGCAGGACAGAGATGACACTCCGGACGCTGTGGGGACGGGTAGCGTCGGTGGCGGCGCGTTGGCCTACAACGGCGATGGCTGGATCTACGCCTTGCGGGGGACGAACACCAAGGATCTGTGGCGCTATAGCGTCGTCGTGAACTCCTGGCTCATCGCCGCCGAACAGGTGCCGGCCGTTACTGGCGCCGGGGCGAAACTCGTGGGACCTGTGCCTTCGTATGAACTGACGGGCTGGCAGGAATCGGATGTCTTCGACAGCGGCGCCCCGGGCACGCAGTGGGACACGATGGAATGGGATGAGTATCTGCCGGCCGGCACCGACATCACGTTCCAGATTCGGGCCAGCGATACGTTGTTCTACGTGGGCGACTATGAGTCGCCACAGCCAGCCTGGGTGACGGTGGGAGGTACTTCGCCGTCCACGCTCACTGGCGTCGCCGGCCAATATGTGCAGTGGCGCGCCACGTTGACCACCACCAATACCTTCGTGACGCCGGAACTGGAAGAGGTGAGAGTGTACTACACCCTGATATGAAACGTGACACCATGAGGAGACGTTCAGGGCGTATGGTGATTGTGACGGTGCTGGCGGCATCTTGCCTGCTGGCGCTCGCACCGTCGCCGCTGCTGGCTGCCGACCCGGTTCGCATCGTGCTCGGCGGCAGCGGCGCCACGCCCTGGGAGATCACCGGCATCGTGCCGGGGATGAGCGGGACCGAGGTCATCACGGTTCGGAACGCCGGAACCTCAAGTGGCAACCTCACCATATGGATCTCCGACATCGTCAATACCGAGGGCACGCCCGAGAGCATCCAGCCGGATGCCGGCGCGGAAGGAGATCTTGGCGACTACCTCAGCTTCGAGATCGAGTCGGCCCGCCTGAGCAGCAACATCACCATGCCCGTGCTGATCACCGGCCTGCCCCAGGACGTCGCTGACAGCGGCTACGTCAGGGTGCCGTCCCTGGCAGCCGGTGAGATGGTGACGCTGAACTGGAACTGGAGCCTGCCGTCGGACACGGGCAATCCCGCCCAGGGAGACAGCCTCTCCTTCACCATCAACTACCTGCTGGAGGAGATTCCGACGGTTCGCCCTCCGCGGCCGACTGCGCGTCCGACGGAGGGCTACATGAGACCCGAGCCCTATGTCCCTCCGACTGCTCCTGAAACAGAATCCGGGTCTGTAGCCGGGGTTGATACAGTGCCGCAACCGCCGGAGGAACCTTTGCCCACTCCAACTCCCACGGCCACGACTACCGCGCCTCCGACAACCCCGCCGGATTATGAGGCGGAGGGTTTGCCATGGTACTACTGGCTGCTGGTGGCCTTCGCCGGTGGGGTTGGATTCATGCTCCTGTTCCTGGGGCGACGGCGCAGGAAGCAAGACGAGGAGCATTAGCTGGCCGCATTTCCGTTCCCCCGGCGCAGGTAGAAGAACCACACCTGGTCGCTACTGCGCGCCCAGGAGCGCCTTCACCTTCGCGAACAGCAGTCCTTCGCGTCGCGTGTGCGCCGCCAGCTTCGCATCCAGTGAATGAATCTCACTCTCCAGCAGCGACTCGATATCGGCGGGCTCGCGGTTGCTGGCGCCGGCTGCGCTGGCGGTCTGTCTCAGGCTCTCCATGTCGGCGTTCAGTTGCATGTGCTCATGCCACAGTTCCGTCAGCGATGCCATCGCTTCGGGATGGCCGCCAAAGCGCACGATATTCTCAAGGGTGGCCTCTTCGCGCTCGAAGTGAGCCCTCAACGTCTGCTGCACCACCTCCATCTGTGCGCACAGCTGTTGGGGGGCACTTGCAGGGTTATCCGCGCTCTGCTCGCCGCTGGCGCTGCGAATCGCCGTTGCCAGATGCAGCAACGTATGAAGGTTCTCGTGCAACAGCCGGTGCTCTGCCAGTATCTCATTGATGGTGTGTAACACGTGACTCATCCCTCCTTGTTGGCGCACGTGGCTGGGAGTAGCCCTGATTCTCCAAGTTTAGCAGGGCACTTCTCCTGCGACTACCTGTGGGGCATTCGGGCCGTGCGGCACCCGATAATGCTGCCTGTGCCATGGTGGAGATGCGGC
The DNA here is from genome assembly GCA_964401175.1 of uncultured Dehalococcoidales bacterium. Taxonomy (GTDB): domain Bacteria; phylum Chloroflexota; class Dehalococcoidia; order GIF9; family AB-539-J10; genus SKVJ01. Next base: position 3,305 of record CAYNXN010000057.1, read on the forward strand.
CGCACAGAACCCGGTAAGGGCATGGAGCAGGGGCTGGTGTGGAGGCGTGCCATCTCTGGCCGGGGCAGATTCGGCAGCTGAGTCTCTCTTCCCGGTGTAGACCGGCGCCAGCCGGTGTGCGCTAGACTATGCCTCGTGGACGCGACACAGAACCATGGGCACAACCACGGCCACGCGCCTGTGAGCTACAATCGTGCCTTCGCCGCCGGCGTGGCTCTCAACGTGGCCTTTGTGGCGGTCGAGGCTGTTTACGGCGTGCTGGCTGGTTCTCTGGCGTTGCTGTCGGATGCGGGCCACAATCTGAGCGATGTCTTCAGCCTGCTGCTCGCCTGGGGCGCCGCGGCGCTCGCCACCAGGGCCGCCACGGAGCGCAGAACGTATGGCCTGCGCAAGGCCACGATCATGGCCTCGCTCGCCAGCGCGATCCTGCTGCTCGTTGCACTGGGCGTGATCGCCCGGGAGGCGGTGGGTCGGCTGCTGGCCCCTGTTGCGGTGGAGGGCTCAACGGTCATCATCGTGGCGGGTGTGGGCGTGGTCATCAATGCCGCGACGGCGCTCCTGTTCATCAAGGGCAGAAAGCACGATCTCAACATCAGAGGGGCGTTCCTGCACATGGCCGCGGATGCTGTGGTGTCGCTGGGCGTGGTGCTCGCCGGTTTCGTGATCCTGCTCTGGGGCTGGTTGTGGGTGGATCCCGTGCTAAGCCTGGTGATTGTTGGCATCCTGCTGGTCAGCACGTGGGGCCTGCTGCGGGACTCCATGCGCTACGCCATGGATGCCGTGCCCGAAAGTGTGGACATCGCCGGGGTGAAGCAGTATCTCCGTGATATCCCCGGGGTAACCCGAATCCATGATCTTCACGTCTGGCCACTCAGCACGACGGAGACCGCGCTCACCGTACACCTCGTCGTGGATGGGAGCACGGTGGACAACCGCTTTCTCTCGCAGGTGCAGCAGGAGCTGCATGACCGCTTCGGCATCGCGCACGCCACCATTCAGGTGGAATGTTGCCACCAGGACGGGAGCTGCCTGCTCGACAACGAGCGCTGCGTGTAGCCGCGGCGGTTGACGGGAAGTGCCTCGGGGCCTGAGGAATTCCTGGGGGTCAACGATTCTCATTAGCAGGAACTTCACAGTCAACCTCTATACTTCGCGTCAGGATCAGTCTGGAGGAGAAGGCGTGTGAAGACGAATTCGAAGCGGATCATTCTCGATGCGGCCATGGCGGTGCTGCTCATCCTGATGTACAACAAGTTCGCGGTGAGCCTGAGCTTCCATGAGGTGGGGGGCCTGGTGGTGTGCGGATTGTTCGTCTTTCACAACCTGCTCAATCGGAAGTGGATAACGGGCATCACCAGGAGGTTGTCTTCGCGCAAGCTCGCGGTGAGGGTGCGGCTGGGCTACGCGCTCGATGTGGCGCTGCTCATCTCGATGGCCTTGATTGCCGTCAGCGGCATCATGATCTCCAGGACCGTCGCGCTGGCGATCTCGGGTGATGTGCTCTTCTGGAGGCCGCTGCACTACTTCTTCTCCGCGCTGGGGCTGGTGCTGGTGGGTGTTCACATCGGACTGCACTGGTCTTTCATCCGCACCACGTTTGCGAGGGTATTCAGACTGCCACGTGTCGTCGCCAGGCCGCTCGGCGTGGCCTGTCTGACCGCTGTGCTCGCCTTCGGCGTCTACAGCATGGCGACCAGCCAGTTCCTGCACTGGTTGGGCGAGCCGTTCACACCGGGCACGGAAGGTGGCGTCCCCGATGGCATCGGCAGGGGGCAGGGGGGCCAGGGACGCGGGCTGGGGCTCGGGAGGGGTGCTGCCGCGGAGGCTGAGAGCCCGATGGTCGTCATCGGAACCTATGGTTCTATCACTGTTGTCATGGCGACGTTGACCGCCGTCACCGAGGCGGCACTCAAGAGGCGCGGGAAGAAGCTCCGGCCTGTTCTGGTGGCCGAGCCGGCTTAGCGCCGTGATCGAACGTCTGCGATGGTTTTGCGCCGGGACATCGCGCCCGGGGTGCAGGCAAGCTCAAAGTGATACCCTCTGCGCCAGTACGCGAGGAGGGACGAGCACATGAGCACGTACCTGATTTCCACCATGACCATCCACGACCCGGAAACCTACCGTAAGTACACCTCCGGCACGCCACCCACGGTCAAGCGCCATGGCGGCCGCTTTCTGACACGGGGCGAGCCGGTGGTGACGCTCGAGGGAGAGCTATTCACCCAGCGCATGGTCATTATGGAGTTCCCGTCCAGAAAGCACATCGAGGAATGGCTGGCGGATCCCGAGTACCAGGCGCTGGCGCAGCACCGCTATGCCGCGTCGACGGGACGAATCATCATCCAGGAGGGTGGACCCAACCAGGAAGACCCGAACCCGAATGTGTAGGACCGGAGCGCGTCGCGGTGTTCGCTCGCAGGGTTGGCACGGTGTCCCCGCCCCGCCGCCTGTCGTCGCAGTCCGGCGCAGGGGTTCTCGCACTGCAACTGCTTGACGGTTGAGAGGTTCGGGGAATACCCTCAGTCGAGCGATGAGCGTGCCGTCCGGGCGCGCACCAGCGTAACAGGACCTCGTGAAAGGCAAGAGAGTGGCAGCGACAACCTCTGAGTTCTACCTCAAGAAGGTCAAGGAATGCCTTGAAGCACTGAACACAGGTGAGAAAGGGCTCTCGTGCGAGGAGGCGCAGCGTCGGCTCGGTCAGTACGGCCCGAATCGGCTGGATACCCGTGCCGCAATGCCGTGGTGGCTCCAGTTCCTGCACCAGTTCAAGGATATCTTCGTCATTGTCCTGATTGTCGCCGGCACCATCTCATTCATTACCGATGACGCTCGCGGCGGCTCCATCATGTTCTCCATTGTGCTCATCGATGCGTGCGTGGGTTACTTCCAGGAGCACAAGGCTGAGCGCATCATGGAGTCGCTTCGCAATCTCATTCAGTCCCCCGCCAAGGTCTACCGTGATGGTGAGCTCACCGAACTCCCATTGGTGGAGGTAGTGCCGGGGGATGTGCTCTACGTAGAGGAAGGCGACAAGGTTCCCGCCGACATCCGCATCATCGAATCAGTCAACCTGCGGACCAATGACTTCTCCCTCACGGGAGAGTCCATGCCCCAGGACAAGCACAGCAAGCGCCTCACGAAGAAGGCAGGTCTGGCGGACCGTGACAACATGGCCTACCTCGGCACGACGGTTGCCGCGGGCAATGCGCGCGGAGTCGTGGTGGCGACGGGGATGAACACGGAGGTCGGCAGGATCGCCGGTCTGACGCAGGAGGAGCAGAAATCCAGGTCTCCCCTGCAACTGGAGATCCAGTACATCGCGCACCGCATCACCATCATGGCGGCCATCATCGCCGTCTTCATCTTCGCCGTGTCCGTCTGGCAGGGGCTTGGATTCAGTCTGGCTATCCTGCTCGCACTGGGACTGGCTGTGGCGGTCGTTCCGCAGGCGCTGCCGATGCAGATAACGGTGGCGCTTTCGAATGGAGTGGCACGACTGGCCGGAGAGAACGCGGTCATCCGCAAGCTCTCGTCCGTGGAGACGCTGGGCTCGACCGAGGTCATCTGCACGGATAAGACTGGCACATTGACCAGGAACGAGATGACGGTCAAGTACATCTGGTTCGATGGCCGGCAGTATGAATTGACGGGCAACGGCTATGAGCCGAAGGGCCACATAGTGGACGCTGATGGCAAGAAGCTCACAAAGGGTGGTATCGAGAAGCTGGAGTTGCTGCTGGACGCCGCGACGATGGCATCCAACGCCGAGATCCACGCGCCGGACGAGCAGCACCCAGGCTGGTACCCCGTGGGCGATCCTACCGAGGCGGCGTTGATCACGGCCTCGACCAAGCTTGGCACGCGTTCGGAGAACGAGGACGTGGAGAACCCGGAGATCCAGGAGTTCTCTTTCGACTCTGTGCGCAAGCGGATGAGTTCGATACGCGAGTGCGATGAGGGCAGGGTCCTCTACATGAAGGGGGCACTCGACTCCGTTCTGTCCGTCAGCAGCTTCCTGTACAAGCAGGGAGAGGCAGTCAAGCTGACGGGTGAAGATGTTCAGCGGCTCACCGCATTGAGTGACGAATACTCCCGGCAGGCGCTTCGCGTTCTGGCGTTCGCGTACCGGAGGATGAAGGACAGCGAACGCGAGTACGAGATGGAGGAAGCGGAGCAGGACGCCGTCTTCCTCGGCCTCATGGCGATGAATGACCCGGCGAAGGAAGGCGTGAAGGAGGCGGTGGAGGCCGCCCGAGAGGCGCATATCAAGACGTTCATCATGACGGGAGACCATGCGGTCACGGCTCAAGCGGTGGGACGGCAGATTCACCTTTGCGCCGATGGAGAAGATGCGCCGGTCATCACGGGAGCCGAACTGTCTGAGATTCAGGACGGCGAACTGCGGCGGGCGATGCAGCAGAACGAGTCGCTCATCTTCTCGCGCGTCTCCCCGGAGGACAAGCTGAGGATCGTGAAGGTGTTAAAGCGGATGGGGAGAGTAGTCGCGGTCACCGGCGACGGGGTCAACGATGCACCTGCCCTGAAGAGCGCCCACATCGGCGTTGCCATGGGCAGCATCGGCACGGACGTGGCCAAGGAGGCCTCAGAGCTGATCCTGCTGGATGATAGCTTCTCCACGCTGGTGTTCGCTATTCGGGAAGGCCGCACCATCTTCAACAACCTGAAGAAGACGGTGGTGGCGTCCCTGACCACGAACATGGCGGAACTGACCATCGTCCTGCTGGGGCTCGCCGGTGCGAGTCTGCTCGGCTGGCCCATACCCCTCCTGGTGGTGCAGATGCTTGCCATAGACCTGCTGGCGGAGATACTGCCGCTGACGGCGCTGACCTTCGATCCCGGTTCGAAGGATCTGATGACCTCGCCCCCACGGCGTCAGTCCGAGCATATCCTGAACCGGGGGGTCACGGTGGAGATACTGTTCCTGGGCGCCCTGATGGGGTTGCTGGCGTTCGTGAACTTCTACCTCTTCATGGGGCGCACGGGCGCTGCACTGACGGACACCCATGGGCTGTATGCGCGGGCAACCACCTTGAGCTACACCACCATCGTCTTCTGTCAGTTCGTGAACATCCTGTCTCGACGTTACGCCTTCGATTCCCTGTTCAGCCGCAACCTGTGGAGCAATCCGAAGATGCTCTGGTCCATCGCCATCTCTATAGCCATGATTCTGGTCGCGGTCTACGTACCGTTTGTCGGGGGCTTCTTCAGTTTCGCTCCGCTCACGCTGACCGATTGGGGCTTCGCGTTGGCCGGTGTGGCTGTCTTTCTGTCTGCCCACGAGACAATGAAGGCGCTGCGGCGCTCTCGCCGGGCGCCTGCCGCGGCCGCATGACATCACCGGAGCACGGACGGTGTCGCGGCGCTCTCGGCTACCCGGCGAAGTTCTGCGTGAAGAAGAGGCCCATGTCTGCGGCCATGCCGATGCCGATGCCTTCCACGGAGAAGTCCTGCCTGAGTATGTGCGCGCGGTGGCCGGAGCTGTTCATCCATTCCTGCACGGCCATCGGGGCCAGTTCGTCTTGAGTGTAGTAGGTGGGGGAAGGGACCGAGGAGTAGAAGATGTTCTCCGCCCAGACGTTGGGTGCATAGAAGCCCGCCTCTTCATAGCGGTCCTGTGCGTTGTTGCCTTCCGGGCTTGCGTGGCCGAAGTAGCATCGGGCGGCCATGTCCTGGCTGTGGCCTCGCGCGATGTCCGCAAGTTCCTCGCTCCAGTCGAGTGGAGCCAGTCCCGCGCGTTGACGCTCGGCGTTGA
>CAYNXN010000058.1:0-9054 GCA_964401175.1 uncultured Dehalococcoidales bacterium
AGGTCCGGGATGTCTACCGCCTCTGGAGGCCTACGACCCTCTTTCGCGCCAGGCGGCTGGAGAAGGCACTGGGAACCCCGGCGAAGATCTTCTACAAGTACGAGGGCATGAGCCCCGCCGGCAGCCACAAGCCCAACACGGCCGTTGCCCAGGCGTACTACAACAAGCAGGAAGGCATTACCCGAATTGCGACCGAGACGGGGGCGGGACAGTGGGGCAGCGCTCTCTCCTTTGCCGGCGCATGCTTCGGCATCGACATCAAGGTCTACATGGTGAAGGTGAGCTACAACCAGAAGCCGTACCGGCGCATCATGATGGAGGCGTGGGGAGCTCACTGCGTACCCAGTCCCAGCCCTGACACGAACGTTGGCCGTAAGGTACTTGCCGATGATCCGGAGTGTCCCGGAAGCCTCGGGCTCGCTATCAGCGAGGCAGTTGAAGACGCCATGTCTCGTGACGATACGCACTACTCGCTTGGCAGCGTGCTGAACCACGTATTGCTGCACCAGACGGTGAATGGCCTTGAAGCCAAGAAGCTGATGGAAGAGGCCGGGGTATATCCGGACATAATAATCGGCTGCGCCGGGGGTGGGTCCAACGCCGCCGGACTCTTCCTGCCATTCCTCAAGGATAAGCTCGAGGGGAAACAGCCGAACCTTCGGGTCATCAATGTTGAGCCCTATAGCTGTCCCACGATGACCAAGGGACCCTATGCCTATGACTACGGCGATACGGCGAAGATGGCTCCCATCGTCAAGATGTACACACTTGGGCATGGCTACATGCCCCCTCCGATTCACGCCGGCGGCCTTCGCTACCACGGCATGGCGCCGATAATCTCGCATCTGCTGAAGCTCGGGTTTGTCGAGGCGCGGGCGGTGCATCAACTGGAGACCTTCGAGGCGGGCATCATGTTCGCTCGTACCGAGGGTATCCTGAGTGCACCCGAGACGATGCATGCCATCCGCGCCGCTATTGACGAGGCGCTTGTGTGCAAGCAGACGGGCGAGGCGAAGACCATCCTCTTCAACCACAGCGGTCATGGCCACGTTGACATGCACGCGTACGATGCGTATCTGTCCGGAAAGCTGCAGGACTACGAGTATCCGGACGATCTGATCCAGCGTGCTCTTGCTGATCTGCCGAAGGTTGGTTGATTCTCTTCAGCCGGCGGGGCAGTGAGATGCCCCGCCGGCGCACAAAGGCCGGCGCCGTCACGTCTTTGTCGCCCCTGTCCGTGCTGCGTGTGGCTGACATTGCAGGGCTTGCCCGCCACTGTGTATCATTTCCGGTTATACGACCAATTGTGACGCACAGTTCCGTCGTAGTCTGGATTCACCACAGCTAACGAAGAGAGGGGACTAGGAATGAACAGAGATGACATCTTCTCGCGCCTGAAGGAGCTCATTGTGGAGTTGCTGGAGATCGATGAGAAAGAAGTTACGCCGCAGGCATCGTTCATGGATGATTTCGGTGCAGACAGTCTTGACATCATTGAGCTCCTGACTGCCGTTGAGGAGGCTTTCAAGATCGAGATCCCCGACGAGGATGCGGGAAAACTGCAGACCGTTCAGAACGCAATCGACTATGTGGCGGCAAAGTTGGCATGAAGCAACGACGTCGAGTAGTGGTGACGGGAGTCGGTGCGGTGACGCCTATCGGCACCGGCACCGAGCTTGCGTGGTCGCGGTTGACCAAGGGGGAGTCCGGCGTCGGTCCCATCACGCGCTTTGACGCGACCGGCTTCAAGACCAGGATCGCGGCAGAGGTGAAGGACTTCAACGCTGAGGACTTCATGGAGAAGAAGCGTGTCCGCCGCACCGACATGTTCATTCACTATGCGCTGGCTGCTACCTCGATGGCGATGGAGGATTCTCGCCTTGCCATCAACGACCACAACCGGAGCCGTGTGGGGGTGGTGTACGGCACGTGTATTGGTGGCATGACCACGTACGAGAAGAACCTTGAGGCCTTCCATGAAGGCGGTTCGGACAGGATATCCCCCTTCTTCATCACCGGATTCATCCCCAACATGGCGCTGGCGGAAATAGCCATCGCCTACGGCACCCAGGGTCCGGCACAGTGTGTCATCACGGCCTGTGCCACCGGTGGAAATGCCATCGGCGATGCGTTCCGCAACATCCAGCATGATGAGGCGGATGCGATGATCGTCGGCGGCTCGGAGGCCTACATCCTGCCGGTGGGGGTAGCCGGACTTGCCCGTATGGGAGCCCTGTCTGCGCGTAACGATGAGCCCACCAGGGCCAGCCGGCCGTTCGACCGCGACCGGGACGGGTTCGTTCTCGGCGAAGGTGCGGGCACGTTGATACTGGAAGAACTCGAATGTGCGCTCAAGCGAGGGGCGCCGATCTACGGTGAAGTGCTTGGGTACGCCACCAACGTCGATGGGTTTCACATCACGGAGGCGGACACCGGGAACCAGGCGCGTTGTATCAGCATCGCACTGGCGGATGCGGGTCTTGCGCCGGAGCAGGTCGACTACGTGAACGCGCACGGGACATCGACTCCGAGCAACGACCGGTCCGAGACGGCGGCCCTGAGGCTCGCCTTCGGCGAGCACGCCGGAAAACTGGCCATCAGCTCCAACAAGTCCATGATGGGCCATCTGCTTGCCGGCGCCGGTGCGGTCGAGGCGATCTTCACGTTGCTCACGATGCGCGATTCTCTGGTGCCTCCTACCGTGAATCTGGAGAACCCTGATCCCGAGTGTGACCTCGACTATGTCCCGAATGTCGCGCGGCCGATGAACGTGGATGTCGCCATTTCCGAGTCCTTTGGTTTTGGCGGCTCGAATGCGGTGGTCGTGCTCGGCAAGTACCGGGGCTGACCGTCACCCCCCGGGTAGCATTGACGCTTGTATCGGCATCCTCGTGCTACGAGGATGCCGATTGCGTTTGCGGGGGCGGCGGCGAGGTCTGAAGTGACAACGGTTCGAAGGTGCGGCGAGTGCGGATGTGGCGCTAGCAGGCTCCAATGTGCTCGATTCGCTGCCTGGCATGGTGTGTCAGGGTTGAGATGCCTGCCCGGGGTTGCGATGTAACGTGACGTGATGACGCGGCACGACCGAAGCAGCTAAGCCATGTGCAGGGGCCGCCGTTCGATCATCTGTCACCCGCCGGTGAGGGCCACGAGGGTCTCGTTCACCGGACGCAGGTGCAGCGCGGGACCACCGCGACGGCGGTCCGGCGGACGAGTTTCGCCGGACCTGTCGGAGGCGCCGTTGTGGACCATCCGAACCGTCAGTCCGCTTCTTTGAGACGCGTGAACTCGATGGCCGCTACGACCTCGACGTAGCTGGCAAATGGCCCCACCTTGACGTAGCGAACGACACCTTCCGAATCGATGAGAAAAGTGGTGGGGGTGAAGCCGATCGAGTAGGCAGCGGCGACCCGGCCCTCACGGTCGTAGGGCACCGACATGTTGAGTTGCGCGTCGCCGAAATACTGCTGGATCGCCGATTCGCTGTCTCCGATGTCCAGTGCGATGACGTGCACGCTGCCCGCATTGGCCTTGCCTGCGGCATCGAGAAAGGGCATCTCCTCTTTGCAGGGAGGGCAGTTGAGTTGCCAGAAGTTGAGCAGAACGATCTGTCCCTGGAGGTCGGACAGCGTCAATTGTCCTCCTCCCAGTGTGGGCAGGGTAAAGTCCGGAGCCTGAACCTGTACTTCCTGCAGGCCGATGTCCTCAGGCGAGGTCGGCGCCGTGGGAGTGTTGCCGTCGCTCGAACATGCGGTGGCCGTGAGCACGACGGTGAACAGGATTGCCAGCAGCGCCATGCCGAGCTTGCGCGTTGAGTGCGGTCTCGTCATCAGTGTTCCCCTTTCCATCTCGGTGCGCCATCTCAAATGGTGCCGGTGAGCATGAGCACACCCACTATTACTAACGTCAGTGAGCCCAGAGTGGTTGCCAGGTGGGCCCTCCGGGTCATCGCTCGCATGAAGCGTGTGCCTGCGGGCGTCCCCAGCAGGGCGCCCATTATGAGGAATGGGACGCCAAGGCCGAGGCTGTAGGCGGTGAGTGGTGGCACGGCGGCGGCGGCGTTGCCGCCATAGGCTGCCATGGCCAGCACCCCGCCAATGATTGGCCCGATGCACGGGGTCCAGCCGATGGAGAAGATGCCGCCGAGCATGAATGAGCGGGCGTATCCAGTGCCGCGCGCCTTGTTGAAGTCCATGCGGCGCTGGAAGTTCAGTTGCGGTATCTTCGTCGTCAGGAAGAGGAAGACGCCGAACAGGAGGAGAAGGGTCCCCGCGACACGCTGTTTCACCGCCATGGGGATGGCTCCGAACACGACCTGCAGGGCGGTTCCCATGAGAATGAAGACCAGGGAGAAGCCTCCGATAAAGAGGAGCGTACTGATCATGATGTGCCGGCGGGATGGAGGCGTATCGCCCAGGACCGACAGCCCGGCGATGTTCGCAAGGTACACTGGCACGAGCGGCACGACGCATGGTGATGCGAACGACGCGATACCGAGGCCGAATGCCAGAGGCAGAGAAACGCTGATCATGCAATTCTCCTGGCGGGGTGTGGACAACCCATGACCACGAATGATAGCACGTCAAGGGCGAAGAGCCGGTGCGCACGTGCCCTCAGTTCTGCGGACTGTGTTGAGTGGCGCTGATCCTCGCCGAGAGAGCCACTGGAGGCGATGACCTCGTTGGTGGTGTCGAGTTTCGTTTCGTCATCGGTTGTCGATGGCGTGAGAACGTCGCTGTCACCCCATTGGCTCATGCAATGGTGCGGAGTGCGGGCAGCAGGGTGGCAATCGCATGGCGGTAAGATGCGGGTGGTGCAGACCTTCACAGGGTGCGTTTACAGTGCGGATCACGGTGACGGATAGCTTGCGTCCGATTCCCCCATCTGGCGGCCTGGCGACACTCTGCGGAAGAGGTTGCCACGCGTCAGTGGAGAGACGAGAAGAAGCGAAGACTAGCCGCGCGCAGTTCCTGACCGGGACTTCCGCCTTCCACGAGGGCCTGGCTGAGTCGGACTGTCCGCGCTTGCCTGTTGTGAGTGGCTGGAATCGCTGTCACGCTCAGGCGTGCCGTTCACATCGGAGCCGTTCGGCAGGTGGGTTGCTGCCATAGCGGCCCAGTTGTCAGCGGAGCCGAGGTCAGCGAGGGCGGCCTTCCAGACCTTCGTCAGAATACGACGCAATACGCGTCGATCCTCGTCGTCAACCACCGCAGCCATTCGGTGATAGGACTCCCGCTTCAGTGAGTTCAGGTAGGCCTCCCTCCCCTTCTCGGTCATGGCTACGCGAACGACGTTGCGGCGTTGCCTGTCCTGAAAGCGGTGGATGTAGCCATCTCGTTCCATTCGGTCCAATAGACCCGTCACCGAATGCGGCTCACGCAACAGCCATCTTGAGATGTCGGTTGGAGTGGCATTGTTGTTCATGGCCCAGATGACCAGTAGCGCCGCGGCCCAACGGGAACTGATTCCGTACTTCCTGAGCTCCCTCTCTCTGGCGAGAGTGGTGGCGTGTCCTGTGTGTTCAATCAGCGCAATGATGTTGAACGCGTCGTCATCATTGACGGGGTCAAATCGAAAATGTTCCTCCAAGAGACCGAACCTCCTTATCGCCGCGGTGATGCCAAATGGCATGAACGTGGTGCCATGACAGTACGCGAGTGTCCGTCGGAGCTTGTGTCCGACTGATTCTACTATAGTCCAATGTGAATTGACATCCGAACCTCCCGCCCGTGTCGGCTCAAAAGAGACCGAATCCGCCCTTTGTTGGTGTAACGAGCGCCTGGAGAAGAGTGCGACGTCGATTCGGCTTGCAGCATCAGATGCAAAGCTGCGCAGACACGGAGACGTATCATGTCCATCATGAGAATGCTTCGCAGGCGAATATGCTTTGGTCTCCTGCAATGGTGAGCCGAGCATTCTCGTCGTGTCACCATGCACGAAGGACGACGTTACCTCACCAGCCTGTCCTCATGCCATCGGTGGCGCCGCCCGAGCGGATCCTCGGGAACGCGATTCATGGAGGGTGCACGCATGCCGGGTGCAATCGTGTTACTGGCGTGACTCACGACGGCATGCGAACGTTCTTTCGGTCGTTCTCGCGGCGGAGATCGGGGAGGCCGCCACATCGCCTGTGAACGCGCACCCGGACCAGATCAAAGCCATGAATGACAGGGCAGGCGATTGCCTCTCGGGTCGGGTCGTGAATCAGCTGGCCTTGCGGACCACCAACTCTTGACAAGCCTACGCGCCGCCTGCATACTGCTTGAAGGATTCGGATGCGAACCGCGGTGCTCGAAGCACTGGACGTCGGTGGCGCGATTGTGTTGCCGTTGCTTCGTGGGTGAAATCCGGTAGCGGTGCTGCCGGCGCGGTTCTCAGAACTCCGCTTCGATGCAACAAACCCTCGCTACCAGTGTGTCGATTCTCAATACGATGACAGACAATCTCAAACATGGAGGTGGCACATGTGAGTCTGCTCCGGTGTTGATTCCTTCGAGTGACAGGTATTGGAGGTGACAAATGTCCAAGAGGTATGCGTCTGCGATCGTTCTGGCGGCGATGCTGGTGGTGGCACTGATGGTTGGGTGCGCTCCGGAAGCTAGCCCTACCACTCCAACTGCACCCACAACGCCGACATCCCCGACGACCCCGAGCACCCCATCACCAACTGCCCCTTCGTCGGAGACTTTCAATTGGCGTGCACAGGCGGTGTATCCGGCTGGGAGCGTCTACTACACTCACGGCGAGCGGATTGCCCAGGATATAACCGCAATGAGCGGCGGCCGGATTCAAGTCCGCTATTTCCCTGCCGGTGGAGTCGTTCCTGCGGTCCAGGAAATGGAAGCATGTGACATGGGGACGCTGGAAGCGTATTTCGCCCCCGCGAGCCTGTGGACCGGCAAGGTCGGGCTCGTGTCCAATCTGTGGACCGGGTACCCTGCCGGACCTGGCCCCGTGGAGATGATGGTATGGATCTCCCAGTACGGCGGTATGGAACTGTGGGAGGAAATGATCGGCAACGCGGGACTCAATCTCGTCAATGCCGGTTTCGGCAGCGTGTCTTCGGCTGAATCCTTCGCGTGGTCCAACAAGCCCATCAATAAGCTGAGTGATTTCCAGGGCTTGAAGTTCCGTTCGGGCGGCATGTGGGGCAACATCCTCGGGACGCTTGGAGCATCCGTTGTGACGTTGCCGGGAGGTGAATTGTACCCATCCCTCGAACGTGGCGTGATTGATGCGCTGGAGTACTGTTGTCCGGGCATGGATTTCACGATGGCCTTTTACGAGATTGCTGACTACTGGACGGGCCCTGGCGTTCACTCCCCTATGTCGGACTGCGAGTTCGTGGTCAACGGCGATTCTTATAATGAGCTTCCCGATGATTTGAAGGCCATTGTCCGTGAGGCCGTGCAATCCAATCAGAGCAAGAACTGGCATGAGATGGAGCGTCTGGACGCTGAAGCGATGGACTTCCTGCGTGATTACGGGACGACCATTGTCATCCTTCCGGACGATGTACAGGAAGAGATCGTCCGAGTCTCAACAGACTTCCTGGACGGCGAAGCTGCCAAGGATGCCTTCTTCAAGAAGGTCCTGGAGTCTCAGCGCGAGTTCTTGAAGAGCTACCGTGCCTTCAAGACGGCAGTGCAACCATCTATCGGTACGTAATGCATCGAGGTGAGGCGAGCTGTGCTTTCACCGGTGCAGCTCGCCTCTGCCGATAACCGTGGGACGGACGTGATTGCGTCACGTTAATCGTTCTGGCCGCACATCGATGAACAGGCAGGGATTCATGGACATATTACGGAGAATCGCCGATGCAATTGATGCACTGACCGAACACAGTGGCAAGATCTTCGGGTGGCTTGTGCTTCCGCTGATCTTCGCTATCACATACGACGTGGCCGCGCGGTATCTCTTCTCCGCCCCAACCGAGTGGTCATACGACTTGAGCTACATGCTGGGTGGCGGATTCATGGTTCTTGGTGGTGCATACGCGCTGCTGCATGGAGCTCACGTGCGAGTGGACATAATCTACGCGAGGCTAAGTGCGCGAGGTAAGCTCATTCTGGATTCGGTGCTTACGGTGGTGCTGCTTATGCCGATGCTGGTTATTCTGCTCAAGTTCTCGGTCCAGTTCGCCTGGAGCGCAGTTCTGAGGGGAGAGGTATCATCGATCGGTGTCTGGGAGCCGGTCATGTGGCCCTTCCGATGGACGATTGCAGTGGCTCTCTTCCTATTCTTGTTGCAGGCGTTGAGTTGGCTCTTGCGGAATCTAATTGCGTTGCGGGGGCGGACAAATGGTTGACTTCAGTCCGGAACTCGCCACCGGCGTCATGCTCGGTGCGATCATTCTTGCGGTACTCATAGGTTTTCCCCTTGCGTTCTCCGTGGGCGGTGCCGCTCTGATCATCGGCTACCTGGCCTGGGGGGCGAAGTTCTTTCCTACGATCTACCTGGCACTGTGGGGGAGTGCAACCAGTTACACGTTTCTCGCCGCACCTCTGTTCATCTTCATGGGCATGATGGTCGGCAATTCAGGTATCACGGACAAACTGTTCGGCGCCCTGCATGTGTGGATGGGGGGGCTGCGCGGTGGACTGGCGATGGCCACGATTATTCTCGGCACTGCGATCGCAGCATGCGTCGGAGTCATGGGAGCATCGGTGAGCATGTTGGGGCTGATTGCACTGCCGTCTATGTTGCAGCGGGGATACAACAAGGAGATCGCGTGCGGCGCTGTGTGTGCTGGGGGAACACTTGGTATCCTGATTCCTCCAAGCATCATGCTCGTGCTCTATGGCCCCAGCGCGGGAATCTCAGTCGGCAAGCTGTTTATGGCGGCGTTCATGCCGGGGTTCCTGCTTTCGGCCCTCTATATTGCGTACATTGCGATCAGGTCGTATGTGCAACCTGGACTTGGACCCGCGATTCCTGTTGAGCAGCGTACTACTCCACTTGGAGAGAAGTTGGGGATGCTCGTGACGTCGATGTTTCCGGTTCTCTTCATTATCCTCGCGGTGCTCGGCAGCATATTCTTTGGGATTGCTGCTC
>CAYNXN010000059.1:0-9007 GCA_964401175.1 uncultured Dehalococcoidales bacterium
CTCGAATTGGACGAATGCCGATCGATGTGCCTGGCGGTGTCCAGGTGTCAATCTCCGATGACAACGTGGTCGAGGTCAGTGGCCAGCGTGGCAGCCTGTCGCGTGCACTGAATCGCGAGATGCGCATCACGCTGCGAGATGGGAAGCTCACCGTCGAGCGGCCCAGCGATAACCGCGTTCATCGCTCCATGCATGGACTCACCCGGACGCTGCTCGCCAACATGGTGCAGGGCGTGAGTGGGGGGTTCGAACGCGTGCTTGAGGTGAATGGCGTTGGATATCGCGTGCAGAAGACGGCTGAGGGCCTGACTCTGCAGGTCGGCTACAGCAATCCGGTGCAGTTCACCTTGCCCGAAGGTGTTGAGGCCGTGGTTGAGGGAACCAACCGCATCCGCCTGTCGAGCCATGACAAGGAACTGGTTGGACAGGTGGCGGCAAGGGTCCGTGCTGTCAGACCTTGTGACCGGTACAAGGGCAAGGGCATCAAGTACGCTGAGGAAAAACTGCGACTGAAGCCTGGTAAGGCAGGCAAGGTCACAAAAGGATAGTGTGACATGGCGAGGAAGAACCCCATTTCGATGCGTAAGATCCGCCATCAGCGTGTACGGCGCAAGGTACATGGCACCGTTGAGTGTCCTCGCCTTGCCGTGTATCGCAGCCAGCAACACATCTATGCTCAGGTCATCGATGATGACCGGCAGCACACGCTGGCCTCCGCCAGCACGCTGGAGCATGGAGAGATTGAGGCAGCCGGCGGATTGTCCAAGACTGCACGTGCCGGACGCGTGGGCGCGCTGGTTGCGCAGCGGGCTCTGGAGCACGGCGTGAAACACGTGGTGTTCGACCGCGGCGGCTTTAAATACCATGGTCGGGTGCGGGCTCTGGCCGATGAAGCCAGGAAGTCCGGACTCGAGTTCTAGAGACGGGACTGTACAACCATTACTGAAGACGGACAAAGGGTATCGCGTATGAAGGCAGTGACGAAGGCGACTACAAGAGTAGAGCGAGTTGATTCCTCCGAACTCCCGGTGGAAGAGAAGCTCATGACTGTCGACCGTGTGACGAAGGTCGTCAAAGGCGGACGAAGGCTCCGCTTCAGGGCGCTCATCGTTGTCGGCGACGGCAACGGCCATGTTGGTGTCGGACTGGCGAAGGCGACCGGTGTTCCGGAAGCGATTCGTAAGGCCGGCGCGATGGGCAGAAAGCAGATGATCAGTGTGCCCGTGATTGACGAGACCATCCCCCATGAGGCTATGGCCAAGTATGGGGCGTCCATCGTGATGCTCAAGCCCGCGGCGCAGGGACGGGGCATGATCGCGAGCAACACCGTCCGCACGGTGCTGGAGTTGGCCGGAGTGCGCAATGTGATAAGCAAGTCACTCGGCAGTCAGAACCGCATCAATGTCGCGCGTGCCACCATTTTGGCCCTCACGTCGCTTCGCCTGGCCGAGCAGGTTGCGGATGAGCGGAGCGCGGTCCAGTCTTCTGCGGAGGCCAGTGATGCAACTGAATGAACTTAGACCTGTCGAAGGCGCCACCCATTCTTCACGCCGGGTGGGCCGGGGCAACGGGAGTGGCCGTGGTACTTACTCGGGCCGCGGCATGAAGGGCCAGAAAGGACACCATAAGGGTGTCCGTCTCGGCTTTGAAGGCGGACAACTGCCGCTTATCAAGCGCCTGCCGCGGAAACGCGGTTTCACGAATGTCTTCAAGCTTGAGTTCAATGTGGTCAATGTCGGCTCTCTCAATGTGTTTCCTGCGGGCGCCGAGGTCTCTCCCAAGGAGATGAAGGATGCCGGCCTCATCCGCTCGCTGGACAGACCGACAAAGGTGCTGGGATACGGCACACTTGAGAAGAACCTCACCGTTGAAGCCGATCGCTTCTCGGCGGCGGCCGAAGAGAAGATAAAGGCAGCTCAGGGGAGTGTCAGAAAGGCGTAGTATGCAGCAGAAAGAGGGTCAGCCACGACTCATACAGGCCATGCGGGACGCGTTCTCGCTCCCGGACCTGCGGCAGAGGCTTCTGTTCACCTTCGGCATTCTCGCCGCATTCCGCTTCCTCGTTCATGTGCCGCTTCCCGGCGTTGATCCTCGCGCGCTCTCCGAGTTCTTCTCGCAGAACGCGCTGCTGGGCATGCTGGATCTCTTCAGCGGTGGCGCCATGCGCAACTTCAGCGTGGCTGCCATGGGTGTGTATCCCTATATCACTTCGTCCATTATCATGCAGTTGCTGGTGCCGGTGATACCGAGCCTGCAGGCGATGTCGCAGCAGGGTGAGGCGGGGCAGCGGAAGATCAATCGCATCACCCATTTCCTCACCGTGCCGCTGGCGGCCCTGCAGGGCTACTCTCAGCTCACACTTCTCACAAGCCAGAACGTCATCGGTCGACCCGACGGCATCACCACCGCAACCATCATACTCTCGATGACGGCGGGTACCATTTTCCTGGTGTGGATGGGAGAGCTGATCACCGAGCGCGGTATCGGTAATGGCATCTCCATCATCATCTTTGGCGGCATCGTGGCCTCTCTGGCCGAATCCACGGGACGCATCGGTCTCGCTTTCCAGGACAACCCGATCGGCACCATCGTCTTCGCGGTGCTCGGCGCCCTGACGCTCTATGTCATCGTGCTCTTCATCGAGGCGCATCGTCGTATTCCCGTGCAGTATGCCAAGAGCACTTTCCGCGGCGGCAGGATGTACCGCCAGTCAGGTTCGACGTACATTCCACTGCGGGTGAACACCGCGGGCATGATCCCGTTGATCTTCGCCATCGCGATGATGCAGATTCCGCGTCTCGTGGCCAGCTACTTCGTCAACCCACAGTCGCCTGGCTTCTGGGATGCCGTCTACCGCGCGTTCGATTCCTCCGCCGGTCTGCCGGGAGGCTTGCTCTACTGGGGGTTGTACTTCCTGCTGGTGTTCGGCTTCACCTTCTTCTACACCATGGTGATATTCGAGCAGATGAGCCTGCCGAAGACGCTGCAGCAACAGGGCGGATTCATTCCAGGGGTGCGCCCGGGGAAGTCGACGGCTGATTATCTGAATGCGGTGATACGGCGCCTGACGTTCGGCGGCGCCACGTTCCTGGCGCTTGTTGCGGTCACGCCGTTTCTCGCCAGGCTGGCGACCGGTGTGACCATGCTGGAGATCTCAAGCACGGCCATCCTCATTGCGGTGGGCGTGGCACTGGATACTATGAAGCAACTCGAGTCGCAGCTGACAATGCGTCGCTACGACGGATTCCTGAAGTAGCTCGAGGAGGTCGATGTAATGAATGTGGTGTTGCTCGGGGCGCCTGGCGCCGGAAAGGGTACCCAGGCCGCGGTACTGACCGCCGAACTTGGGATGGTTCACGTTGCATCGGGCGACCTGTTTCGCAAGGCATTGCAGGAACAGACAGAGTTGGGCCTTCTGGCGAAGTCGTATATGGAGAAGGGCGAGTTGGTGCCCGACGAGGTGACCATCAGCATGGTCCTGGAGCGCATCCGGAAGCCGGATTGTGCGCAGGGCGTGCTGTTTGATGGCTTCCCGCGCACACTGAGCCAGGCCGCGGCGCTGGACGAGAGGCTCAAAGCCGAAGGCCGTGCCATTGACAAGGTGGTCTACATCGAGGTGCCGGAGCAGTCGCTCATCACGAGGCTGAGTGGGCGTTGGATCTGCCGTGATTGTCAGACTCCGTACCACGCGGTGAGCTCCCCGCCCAAGGTGGCGGGACGTTGCGATGCCTGTGGCGGGGAACTGTACCAGAGGGCGGACGATACGGAGGCCACGGTGCGAGAGCGCCTGAAGGTGTTCTTCTCGCAGACGCTTCCGATAGTTGAGTACTATGAGAAACAGGCTAAACTGCTGCGTGTGAATGGCGACCAGAGCATCGAGGCTGTCACTGCGGATATGCTGCGCCTGCTTCGGGCGGAGAGGGCTTGATCGTAGTCAAGTCAGCGGAAGAGATCGAGGCCATGCGCGAGGGCGGGAAGATCCTCGCGGAATTGCTTGCCACGCTTCAGGAAGAGGTACGCCCCGGTGTGTCCACGAGAGAGTTGGACAACCTTGTGGCGGCGGAGATGCAGCGCAGGGGAGTGGTGGCATCATTCAAGGGCTATCACGGCTTTCCAGCGAGTGTCTGCATCTCGATTAATGAGGAAGTCGTTCACGGGATTCCTGGCGGCCGCGTGGTGAGAGAAGGCGACGTAGTCTCCATCGACCTCGGAGTTTATCACCGGGGCTTTCACACGGATGCGGCGCTGACGGTTGGCGTCGAGCCGGTGGATGAGGGGGCGGCACGGCTCATCGAGGTCACGCGTGGAGCGCTTGAGGATTCGTTGCGGTATGTGCGCGTAGGGTATCATGTGGGGGATGTCTCGGCTGCGATTCAGCAGTTCGTCGAACGTGCCGGCATGGGAGTGGTCAGGGAGTATACCGGCCACGGAGTCGGGCGCAAGCTGCACGAGGAGCCCCAGATTCCGAATTTCGTGGATGGGGGTAAGGGGCCGTTGCTCCGCGCCGGCATGACGCTGGCTATAGAGCCGATGGTGACGATGGGTGGATGGAGAACGAAGGTAGCGGGCAATGGCTGGACGGTGCTTACGCTCGATGGTAGCCTTGCGGCGCATTTCGAGCACAGCGTTGCCGTTACCGACGGCGAACCGATAGTGTTCGCATAGGTATGGATTATGGCGAAGAAAGAGAAGATTGAGGTCGAGGGCAAGGTGACCGTATGTCTGCCTAACACGATGTTTCGCGTCGAGTTGCCGAACGGTCATGTTGTGCTGGCCCACATATCAGGCAAGATGCGGAAGCACTACATCAAGATACTCCCGGGGGACAGGGTCCTGGTGGAGTTGTCCCCCTATGACCTGACGCGGGGCCGGGTCACGTACCGGCTGAAGTAGCCTGCCTTTGACACGTAGCTGACAATCACGTATTATAGTAAGGTTTTGCATGGTGAGCCGTAATGAAAGTTAGTTCGTCTGTTAAACGACGCTGCAACAAGTGCAAGATAGTCCGCCGGCGCGGTGTGGTTCGCGTTCTCTGCGAGAACCCGAAGCACAAGCAGAGGCAGGGCTAGGACGTGTTGTGGCTGCCAAAGCCTTTGTGAGGAGCTGAAGAATGGCCCGTATTGCTGGTGTTGACCTGCCGAAGGACAAGCATATTGTCGTTGGGCTGCAGTACATCTATGGCATCGGTCCTACCGCAAGCAGCAAACTGCTGGCGCAGGCCGGTATCGATGAAGAGCTCAAGGTCAAGGATCTGACCGAAGAGCAGGTCACGCGCATCCGCAATGTGCTCGACGCTGAGTACAAGGTTGAGGGAGACCTTCGCAGAGAGGTCCAGTTCAATATCAAGCGTCTCGTTGATATCGGCTGCGTGCGAGGCTTGAGGCACAAGCGCAATCTGCCGGTTCGTGGTCAACGGACGAGGACCAACGCGCGCACGCGCCGTGGCACCAGGAAGACCGTTGCCGGCAGAGGCCAGAAGCGTGGCGCGACGAAGAAGTAGTAATAACTGATTCTATCGGGTGAGGAAACATGGCGAAGAAGGCACAAAAGGGTAAGGCGAGGAGACGAGTACGTCGGAATGTACCTGAGGGCAAGGCCTTCATACAGTCCACGTTCAATAACACGATTGTTACCATCACTGATCCGTCTGGCGCGGTGATCGCATGGGGCAGCTCTGGAAAGGCTGGATTCAAGGGGTCGCGCAAGGGCACACCCTATGCGGCTCAGTTGTCGGCACAGGATGCGGCGCGCCAGGCACAGAATGATGGCATGCGCCGTGTCGAGGTATATGTCAAGGGACCCGGCAGCGGCCGAGAGGCTGCGATCAGGGCGTTGCAGGGCGCAGGTCTTATGGTGACCAGTATTCGCGATGTAACCCCGATACCCCACGACGGTTGTCGTCCCCGCGGAAGGAGGAGGGTGTAGTCAATGGCGCGGTATACTGGTCCCCGATGCGAACTCTGCCGCTACATCGGCGAGAAGCTGATGTTGAAGGGTGATAAGTGCACAAGCTCGAGGTGCGTCTTCGAGCGCCGTGGCAACGTGCCCCCGGGCGGCAAGCCAAAGATGCGCCGCCGCATCTCCGACCGTGGCCTGCAGCTTCGTGAGAAGCAGAAGGTGCGTTTCACCTACGGAGTGCTGGAGGCTCAGTTCCGCCGCTTCTTCGCTGAAGCCGAGCGGCTCCCCGGTATGACCAGTGACAATCTGCTGATTCTGCTTGAGCGCCGCCTCGACAATGTTGCCTTCAGACTCGGGTTCGGTGATTCGCGCGCACAGGCTAGGCAGATTGTGAGGCACGGACACATCCGTGTGAACGACCGTCGTGTAGATATTCCCTCGTATCTGGTCAAGGCTGGAGATGCCGTCAGTTGGCGTCCGCAGAGCGCCAAGACCGCCCTGTACAAGGTCGTTGCAGAGCAAGTGCAGGCGCGGAATGTTCCAGCCTGGCTGCGACTCGACGAACAACAGATGAAAGGCACGGTGGTCAATCTGCCCACTACCGAGGATGTTGACACCAGGCTGAGCGGCAAGGCAGTCGTCGAGTACTACTCCAGGTAGCGAGAGGGGGGACGTGTAGTGAGCGAGATATCCATCCCTGTTGTTGCATGTGTCCAATCGACCGGGTCGTACGGCCGGTTTTCGGCTGAGCCGCTTGAGATTGGCTTTGGTGTGACGCTCGGCAATGCCATGAGGCGGGTGCTACTCAGTTCCCTTCCCGGTGCCGCGGTGACCTGGGTGAAGATCGAGGGCATTCAGCATGAGTTCTCCACCATTCCCAACGTGAGGGAAGACGTCCTCGAGTTCTTGCTCAATGTGAAGGAACTGAGGCTAAGGTCTATCACCCACCAGCCCGGAACGCTGTTCCTGGATGCGGAGAATGAAGGCGCGGTGTGCGCTGCGGACATCCAGAGTTCTATTGACTTCCAGATCGTGAATCCTGATCTCTGTCTGGCAAACCTTGATTCTGACGAGGCCAGGCTCCACGTGGAATTCAATGTCGAGTTGGGCCGTGGCTACGTTCCCGCGATATCGGCGGACGGGCTTCCAGTGGGAGCGCTTCCGGTCGATGCCGTCTTCTCCCCGGTGCGCAAGGCGAACTTCGCCGTTGAGCCCATCAGGCCGGGTGAGGAGCGAAGCCCCGAGCGGTTGATTATCGAAGTATGGACGGACGGAACCATAACGCCTTGGGAGGCGGTGACTCAGAGCGCGGATATCCTGGTGAAGGAATTCGCCGCGTTCAAGAGCCTCGAGGCGCCATCGCACGAACAGGCGGTTGCGGCTTCCGGACTTGCCATCCCTTCCGAGCAGTACAACACGTCACTGGCTGAGATCGGGCTCTCCACTCGGGCGCATAACAGTCTGCGCCGTGGCGGGATCATGACGCTGGGGCAGTTGGTTGAGAAGACCAGAGATGGCCTTCCCCCGCTTCCCGGCTTTGGAGACAAGTCCCAGGTGGAAGTTGAGGAACTTCTGGCCAAGCTGGGATACCCGATACCAGAGAAGACAAAGGGGAAGTCGAAGTGAGACACCGAGTTGCAGGCAGGAAACTGGACAGGCCCACTGAGCATCGGCTTGCCCTGTATCGCAATCAGGTCGCTGAGCTTCTTGACCATGAGAAGATGGTGACCACAGTTGCGAAAGCCAAGGAAGTCAAGAGCATCGCGGAGCGAGTGATTACTCTGGGCAAGGCGGGAGATCTGGCGTCGCGTCGGCGTGCAGTCGCCTTCCTTCCTGAGGAGCGAATCGCGAAGAAAGTGTTTGATGACCTCGCGCGCCGCTATGCACGGCGATCTGGCGGATACGTGCGTCTGGTGCGCATGGGCCCGCGCCGTGGTGATGCGGCCGAGATGGCTCAGTTGGAGCTGGTCGAATAGGTGCATCTGCAGAAGATTGCAGCGTTGCTTGAGTACGACGGTACCGGGTTTATGGGGTATCAGAGGCAGCCAAATGCTCGCACTGTGCAGGACGAAATGGAGTCTGCGCTGCTGAGACTGTCGGCTGTCCGCACGCCGGTGCACGCGGCCAGTCGTACTGATGCGGGCGTTCATGCGGGTGGCCAGGTGGTCAGCTTCTGGATTGGCCGGCAATTCACCCCCGACGTGTTGGTGAGAGGTCTGAACCACTTCCTGCCTCAGGACGTCGCCGTGAAGGGAGCTTGTGTGATTGACCGCGACTTCGACGTGAGGCGGCGCGCCGTTGGAAGGCGCTATCGATACCGCATCGCGTCGGGCAAGGCGAGGAGCCCGCTGCTGGAGCGCTATTGCCTCCTGGTGCGTGAGGGGCTGAACGTCGATCGGATGCGGGCGGCAGCGCGAACGTTGCAGGGTGTGCATGATTTCGCATCGTTTGCCACCTCCCTCGAGACAGGAGAATCGACGGTGCGCGTGGTGTATGAGACTCGCGTGACCGGGAGTGATGCCGAGATTGAGTTCTCCATTGCGGCGAACGCATTCCTGCGCCACCAGGTACGGAACACTGTAGGGCAGCTGCTCCGTGTCGGTGTGGGGAAATGCTCGGTGGATGAGTTTGCTGACATGGTTTCTGTGCCAAGAAAGGCCACGGCCGGGCCGGCCGCTCCTGCCAGGGGGCTGTGCCTGACCGATGTACGTTACCAGCAACCATTGCCTTTTGCCGCGTGAGACGCGATCACGGCGTGGAGAGAATGAAATGAAAACATACAGTCCTCGTTTGAAAGACGTTCAGAGGGAGTGGCATGTGATCGATGCGGCTGGATGCACCCTCGGAGAGGTTGCGCAGCGCGCGGCCGTGCTGCTTCGAGGTAAGCACAAACCGATGTTCGCCCCGAACATCGACACCGGGGACTATGTCATCGTGGTGAACGCAGCCAGAATCGTCATGACCGGCAACAAGGCGGCTCAGAAGACCTACTATCGCCATTCTGGTTATCCTGGAGGTCTTCGTGCTGAGACGTTTGAAGACCTGCTGGCGCGTAATCCTTGCCGGGTGATTGAGCATGCGGTGAAAGGAATGCTTCCCAAGAACAGCC
>CAYNXN010000060.1:0-8645 GCA_964401175.1 uncultured Dehalococcoidales bacterium
CCCCACTTTTCAAGCTGAAGTCGGCATACTAGATAATGAGCGGTGACTGGTGTTCAGACGTGTTCTCTTCCGATCTACAGGACAACCTCGACGGCTACCTCAGACTGAGCAGTGTCTCACGCATACCGATCGCCGCCGGTGAAGGAGACGCCGGGCGCTACGCCTGGAAAGACCTGCTGGACCGGGGAGGCATTCACATTGCCCAGATCGACCTCGCACGCAACGGGTTCACCGAGGCGATGAGAATCGCCGACCATGCCGAAGACAAGAGTGTGCGGGTGGTCAACCACTTCTACACCACGGGCATCAACCTGGCAGCCGGACTGCAGTTCCTGGCGGCAAGGAAGTCGACCTTCATCCTGGAGTACTGCGTTGAGGAGACGCCGCTGCGGTGGGACGTAACGAAGCAGAAGATGCGGATCGATTCGGACGGGTGCGTTCGCGTGCCCGAAGGTCCGGGGCTCGGCATCGACCTCGATGAGGACACGATCGACCGCTTCCGCGTTTCGTGACGTTCACGGGCGAATCAAGGGTCGGCTCAACATCGAACGAGGCGCCAGACGCCATTGTCCCATCAGCTGATGGCGAACTGACCATGCAACGGGGGCGTTCACTCTGTGAACGCCCCCGTCTCGATCTCGCACTGTCTAGATGAGGCCCCAGTCCCGATAACCCTGCTGAATCAACTGCAGATAGGCGGGCGCAGGCTGTTGCTCCACACCTCGTCCCTGCTTGAAGTACGTGACGGCCTCCACCGCCTCGCCAAAGTCATCGAACACGATGACGTTCATGCGGTCATAAGTGACGGGATAGCCCTCATGTCTGTCGAGGGCACGCAGGCACTGTTCGTCGATCTCGTATACACCACCCAACACCTGTTCGCCATGCTGCAACCGGATCGTCGCCGTGCCACCGGACTGCCCTCGCGAGCCGGCGGTGAACAGCAGCCGGTAGTTCGGCAAGCGGGCGCTGTGCAACCGTCTGGCCGAGGGACAACGCTGCAGCATCTGCCGCAGGTTGAGGTTCGACCCGTAAGCGAAGTACTTCATGCGAGGCCGCTCGCGGCAGGAGTCATCTCCTCCGATGAAGTTGCAGGCTCAACACTGTAGTCGCTCGCTAATCGCCGCGAACTCCTCCATCGGGATGACCGTCCAGGTCTCGGTCTGAATCCCGGGATCGAGATAGGAGATGGAGAGTGGTACGCCTGCGGCTTTCTCCTCGTCCGGCGCCTCATACACGAACGCCATGTCGTAGGGACCGAGGATGCCGTACGAGCCGAGCAGCTTGATGCCAAGCCCTTCGATGCGCTTCACACTCTCCTGCCACTCCTTGCAGAAACTGGATATGCCCCTCGCCTCCTGATGCGTGAACTTGACCATGGTCATGTACATCGCCATCGCTCTACCCTCCTCCGTCTCTCCCTCGCAAGACCAGCAGCTACGATGCGGCGGTGCTACGAACCGCGCCGGACGACTCCGCGTGAACGCCGGCCGCCTTTCGGGCAGCAGTCACGGGTTCATCTCAACCTCTTCACCAGCCCACGACTATGAGAATCACGCCGATAACGATGAAGTAGATGCCAACGAGGTAATTGAGGATCTTGGGGAAGACCATCACAATGATGCCAAACAGAAGGCTGGCGATGCCGAATGCCATTCCCGCTCCACCCAGCATATTCACTGCCTCCTTGCCCGTTTTCTTACGGCTATTGTGCCAGAACCATATCAGCCGCACAAAAGGTCGTCGCGACGGCTCAAGAGCCTCCCACCCCCCAGACCATCGCCGCGGCGCCAAGAAGCGGCGAATCGTCACCCAGGGTCGCCGTTCTGATATCAACGTGACCGACCATGGTGACATACGCGCGTTCCCTGGCGATCCTGACCGCAGGTTCAAGCAGCGGTTCACCGATCTTCGTCAAGCCTCCCCCTATGACGACCATCGCCGGATTGAAGATGTTGATGAGGTTCCCGAGGCCGACGCCCACGTAGAAGGCGGTGGTCTCAATCATCTCCCGCGCCAGGGCATCGCCCTGGCGAGCCGCGATCGACACCAGTTGCGCGTCGACCTTCTCCATATCGCCTCCAGCCAGTTCGCCCACGATGCTCGTCTCACCTTCCTCTATGCGGCTCACCGTGCGTTCCGCCAGCGCTCGTCCCGAGGCCATCGCCTCCCAGCAGCCTGACCTGCCGCACGGACATGCCGGGCCCTCCACGTCGATGGTCATGTGACCCACCTCACCCCCCGCCCCATGCGCACCGTCGACGAGCCGTCCACCCGCGATGATTCCCCCTCCGATGCCGGTACTCACCGTGACGTAGACGAGATCCTGAACAGAGCGGTGCAATCCGAATTCCCACTCCCCGAGAGCCGCAAGAGTCGCGTCGTTCGCCATCTTCACCACGATGCCCATTCGCCCGGAGAGCATCTCGCGCAGCGGAGTCTGTCTCAGCGAAGCGACGTTGGGCGAATACACCACCACACCCCGGCGGGTATCGATTATGCCGGCACAGGAAAGCCCCATGACGCCCACGTCGGCCAGCCCGACGCCGGCGGGCTGCAGCGCCTGCTGCGCCACTCGCTCCACCGCATCGACCAGCACGTCGGCGTCGCTGGAATCCGGACTCTCGCCCCGCGCCCGGGAGAGCACGACGCCCCGTTCGTCAACGAGAGCCGTCGCTATCTTGGTGCCTCCGATATCCACAGTCAGGACCGGGGTTCTGCTCTGCTCTGTCATAGTCCGAGCATACTACGTGTGCCACAGTTCGGTTGTCAACGGCGTCTTGAGCAACTACAATGACCTACTATGATCAGCTTTGATGAGATGCGCACGCTGGCCCAGATTACGCCATCGAAGATAGTGCTGCTGGTGATGGATGGCATTGGAGGCCTGCCTCACCCGGAGACGGGCAAGACGGAGCTTGAATCCGCACACAGGCCGAATCTCGACGCAGTGGCCGCCGAAGGCATCTGCGGCATGGCGTACACCGTCAGCCTCGGCATCACACCCGGCAGTGCACCGGGACACATGGCGCTGTTTGGCTATGATCCGCTCAAGTACAACCTCGGGCGGGGCATCGTTGAGGCGCTCGGGTTGGACATAGAGGTTCGCGCGGGCGATGTGGTGGCGCGTGGCAATTTCTGCACGGTGGATGACCGCGGCATCATCACGGATCGCCGCGCCGGGCGTATCGCCACCGAATTGAACCAGAAGCTCTGCGCCATCCTGAACGAACGGGTGCACGTCGAAGGCGCCGAGCTGGAGTTCTTTTCCGGCAAGGAGCACCGTTTTGTGCTCCGCCTGCGTGGCGCCGACCTGGCCGAGCAGGTCACGGATACTGACCCTCAGCACGAGGGGTTGGAGCCGCTGTCGGCGCGCGCCCTTGAGGACGCCGCGGCGCGAACCGCACGGGTCGTCAACGAGACGGTAGCAGCGGCGCGGCAAGCCCTGGCGGGGCAGCAGCCCGCCAACATGCTGCTCCTGCGGGGATTCTCGCAGCACCCTGATTACCCCTCACTCCGCGACGTGTTCCATCTCACCCCCGCGTGCATCGCCACATACCCGATGTATCGGGGCGTGGCGCGCGTGGTGGGCATGGACATCCTGCCCGCCGGCGAGACATTGACCGACCAGGTCGAGGTGCTCCGAAGGAACTGGGATAGCTACGACTACTTCTTCGTGCACTTCAAGAGGACCGACGCACGCGGTGAGGACGGCGACTTCGAAGCGAAGGTGAGGGCCGTGGAGGAACTGGATGCGGTTGTGCCGTCACTGCTCGCACTGAATCCAGACGTGCTGCTTGTGACCGGCGATCATTCCACGCCTGCCGCTCTGGCGATGCACAGTTGGCATCCGGTTCCAGTGGCATTGAGAGCGAATTACTGCCGCCGGGACGAGGTGGTGGAGTTCTCGGAGCGGGCCTGTCTCAGGGGCGGGCTGGGGCAGATCCACGCGGCTGAGTTGATGCCGCTGGCAATGGCCAATGCCCTCAAGCTGAACAAGTACGGAGCCTAGTCCTCGGGCTGCGGCGGCGGCTCTTCCGGCGCATCCCCCATTCCCTCCGCCTCCAGTTGCTCCATGATGCGTGCGGCACGGGGATAGCCGATGCGCAAACGACGCTGCAGGAACGAGGCCGATATCTGCGCATGTTCAGCGGCGAGCTTGCGGGCCTCCGCCAGCATGGGGTCCGCGGGAACGGCCTTCTGCCCGGCGCCCTCGGGTCCCTCAACCTCGTCAAGGTCGACGATGACCTTCTCCTGTCGCCGCTGGCCGGACCAGAACTGGACCAGCCTTTCCATCTCCGCATCCGAGACAAAGGTCCCCTGCAGTCTCTTCGGCCGTCCCGCCTCGCTCGGCAGATAAAGCATGTCGCCCCGGCCGAGCAGCTTCTCGGCGCCGACGGTGTCGAGGATGGTGCGAGAGTCCACCTGCGACGTCACGGCGAAGCTGATACGCGTGGGGAAGTTGGCCTTGATGAGTCCCGTAACCACGTCGACGGAAGGCCGTTGCGTCGCAACTATCAGATGTATACCGGTCGCCCGCGCAAGCTGCGCCAGCCGGCACAGGGTATGCTCCACCTCATCGAACGCCGCCATCATCAGGTCCGCCAGCTCATCCACCACCAGCACGAGATAGGGCATCGCCTCTCCAGGCGCCCTGTCCTTGTTATAGGACTCGATGTTGCGAGCCTTGGCCTTGGCGAACTCCCGGTAGCGGCGATCCATCTCGACGTTGAGCCAGCGCAGCACCTTGACGGCCTTCTCCGCCTCAACCACAACCGGCGCCGCCAGATGGGGGATCTCGCTGAATGCCACCAGTTCGACCCGTTTCGGATCTACCAGCAACAGCCGCAGGTCATCAGGACTGTTGTGCATCAGGAGACAGCAGATTATCGAGTCCAGGCACACCGTCTTGCCGCTGCCGGTTGAACCGGCGATGAGCAGGTGAGGCATCTTGGTCAGATCTCCAGCCACCGATTCACCACCGGCTCCTTTGCCCAGGGCCAGCGCCAGCTTCGTCTTCGCCTGCATCTTCTGGTAGGAGGTGCTCTCTATGACGCTGCGGAGAGAGACGGAGCCAAAGGCCGAATTCGGCACTTCCACGCCAACCATCGACTTCCCGGGTATGGGCGCCTCGATGCGGATGCTGGGCGCGGCAAGCGCCAGCGACAGATCGTTGGAGAGCGCGGTTATGCGATCCACCCGTATCCGCGTGCGAGAGACCTCCTCCTGACGCTCCTCGCCCTTATCATCGACGACCTTGCGGTACCGCCGGATCCAGCCCGGCTCCACGCCGAACTGAGTCACCGTCGGCCCGGAGTTGATCTGCACCACCTTCGCCTCAACACCGTAGCTCTCCAGCGCGTCCTCGATGAGACGCGCCCGCTTGTCCATTTCCTCTCGATTGAGCTCCACTTCCTTGGGCTTGTCCAGCACATCAACCGGAGGAATCTGCCAGCCACCCATGGTCACCACCGGTTCTCGCGCCGGTTCAATAGCGGAGCTGGCCGGTGCGGGTGCCGGCGCCGGCACAGGCGTCGACGCCGGCGCTTGCGGCTCTTTGCGTCCCAGCCGGAAGCCGCGCTTCTCCGGCACGATGTCCGGAATCGAGTCCGGCGCCTTCATCGGCTCAGCCGGCGGTGCAACCGTCTTTCGCTCTGGCTGAGTTGGCTCGTCATCCGGCAGTACCGAACGACTTGAGGACGCCGCAGCAAAACGACCGTACGCTGGATGAGCCTCACCCGGCTCTTTCCGGCGACGTGGCTGCGTGATTCGTCGACCGAGCTGCAGCACGGGCCCGGGAACGGCACAGAGCAGTCCTGCCAGCACCAGCGCGCCGGCACGCACAATGCCCCACGTGTCAGGGGAACCCAGAATCGCCTGTCCCACCCGACCGCCAAGCGTCACCGACCAGAAGACGGTGCCTGCCGGGGTCACCAGCGCCATGAGTCCCCACACTCCAGCGGCGATCAGGGCGCCGCCCAGAAAGCGATTCCAGCGCCGGCCGAGCGGGCCGAAACCGGACCACACAAGCCAGATGAGTACTCCCAGTCCCGCGGCAAGCAGGATGAGGCCAAGGCCAAATGAGATGAGCATTTGCTGCCATAGTTCGGCGCCCAGTGCGACCGCCCGGTGCCCGTAGAGCACCGCGACCACCACGATCGCGATGACCAGTATCAGCCGCAGGGCGACGCGCAGAGGAACACCGAAGCCCCCAGCCTTGCCTTGCTGGCGTTCCGGCGCACGTTGCGTGCTGCGTGTTTCCTTTCTCGTCCGTCTCTTGGCCATACTGATTCGACTCTCAGGCTACTCCGTCATTACCTCAGAGCCCGCTGATCACCGGAAGCATCACGGGCCGGCGATGGGTCTGTGCGTAGAAATAGCCAGTAAGTGTGTCGCGAATCTGCGCCTCAATCGCACCGCGTTCCTTCGTCGAGCGGCGCCCTTGCCCCACAATTGCCATAACCGCATCACGCGCACCTCGCATCAGTTCGCCGTTCCCCTTGACGTCCACAAAACCTTTGCTGACTATCTCGGGCGTGCCCACAAGCATGCCGTTCTCCGGAGAGAAGGCAACACTCACCACCACAACACCATCGCGTGAGAGCAGACGGCGGTCACGCAGCATGTTCGCGTCCAGGGCTCCCGTGACCGGTCCGCTGGCTACGATGTCTCCGGCGGGCACCTTCCCGGAAACCTTCCCGCCCGACTCCGTCAACTCGAGCACATCACCATTGTTGAGCACAAAGACATTGTCGCGAGCGACGCCCATCTGTTGCGCCAGCTTCGCGTGCCTCGCCAGATGGCGGTACTCGCCGTGGACGGGCACGAAGTACCGCGGCCTGACCAGGTTCAGAATCGTCTTCAGTTCCTCTTCGCTGCCATGACCGTGCACATGAACACGCGACATCGAGCCGTATACCACATTCGCGCCAAGCCGGAACAGATTGTCGATAGTCTTGCTCACCAGTTCATCGTTCCCCGGGATGGGCGTCGCAGACATGATCACTGTGTCGCCGGGGATAATGCGCACCTGTGGATGCTCGCGGTTCGCCATGCGCACCAGCGCCGACGTCGGCTCTCCCTGCGTCCCCGTCGTAAGGATAACGACCCTGTCATGCGGAAGGTTGTGCAACTGCTCAAACTTGCCGAGGGTGTTGGGGGGGATGCGGAGATAGCCGGCCTCGGCCGTGATCTTGACGATGCTTTCCATGGAACGCCCCGTCACAAGGACGGTGCGACGGTTCTTGGCGGCGATCTCGATGACCTGCTGTATCCGGGCCACAAGGGAGGAGAAGGTCGCCACAATCACCCGCCCGGGCGCATCGGAGATGATGCGCTCAAGGCTCTCAGACACGATGCGCTCAGAAGGTGTGTAGCCGGGCAATTCCACATAGGTGGAATCGGACATCAGCAGCAGAACCTGCCTTGTGCCCAGCAGCGCCAGGCTATGCAGATCCGTCGGTTGCCCGATCACCGGCGTGTGGTCGAGCTTGAAGTCACCAGTATGTACCACGGTACCGACGGGAGTGTGCACGATAAGTCCCATTGCGTCAGGGATACTGTGACAGACGGCGAAGAACTCCACCGTCATCGAGCCGAGCGTGATACGTTCCCCTGCCGCCACCTCGTGCACGGCAGGCTTCGCCTTCGAGCTCTTCTGCTTGAGCCCCGCCGTGATGAGACGTGCGCTCAATTTGGATGCGTATACCGGCGCATCCACGCACTGCATGAGGTATGGCAAGGCGCCGATGTGATCCTCATGACCGTGCGTGACCAGAATGCCGCGAATCCTTTCGCGATTCTGAATCAGATACGTGAAGTCGGGGATAAGCAGGTCGACGCCGAGCATCTCCTCGGGCGGAAACATGAGTCCGGCGTCGATGACGATAAGATCGTCACCGCACTCCAGCAGCATCATGTTCTTGCCGATCTCTCCGAGGCCGCCCAGAGGGATCACGCGCAGTCGGCGTGCGGCGGACTTCTTGCGAGAGGAGCGGCGGCGCGACGAGCTGCGACCGGCTCCAGCCGCTGCCCTGGTTTCTTTCTGAGGCTTGCTATCGGACATCGCCGTATTCAGAAGAGGGATAGTTGCTGGCCACCAGTGTTGCCGCTCTCAGCCTGTGCGGCGCGTGGCTCCAACTCGTTCAATATCTCGGGCAACCGCCGCATGTCCTCTTCGATGGTTCGCCTCAAACTGCCCTGATGCAGCGCGGCGGCGGGATGGTACATCGGGAAGCAGACCAGGTCGCCCATGCGCCGCGGCCTGCCGTGCACCTTGCCGATAGTCTCATGCGGCAAGAACCGGGCTAGGGAGAACCGCCCCAGCGTGACCACAATACTGGGACTGATGAGCTCCAATTGACGATCGAGCCACGGTTTGCAGGCCTCAATCTCTCCCGGCAGCGGGTCCCTATTACCTGGAGGACGGCACTTGATCACGTTAGCGATATAGACGCTCTGCCGTGAGAGCCCGGCGAGTTCGAGGAGATCGTCCAGAAACGCTCCTGCGGGCCCAACGAAAGGCCGACCGAGGCGGTCTTCATGGTATCCGGGGGCCTCACCGATGAAGACGACCCGCGCGTCCTCCGCGCCCTCTCCGGGGACAACCTGTGTGCGCTGCTGAGCCAGCCCGCACGCGTGACAAC
>CAYNXN010000061.1:0-8573 GCA_964401175.1 uncultured Dehalococcoidales bacterium
CGATGTCGCTGGTGACAACCGCGTTCCGGCCATCGCGCTTGATCGCGTTCTTGATGGCGTAGAAGCTGGCCCTGTGAGGACATCCCGGGCACCAGATCAGGCCACGGCTCACCACCATCTTTCCGAGAATGCTGTCGACCTTCGCCTGATACTCAGGAGTCCGCGCGTGGTACTCCATGTCGAAGATCTTGCACAATGCGGCGATGACCCTGTCGGGGTTGTTCTCGCCGACGTAGCTGATGTGGCCGGAGCCCCGGCCCAGTATCTCGGGGGCCTCTGGAAGCCGGGCATCGGCCAGCGCAGCCTTCGCATGTGTCTCGACGTAGGGGTCGACTTCTTCCACGACAAGCACTCGCTTCGCCTTCTTCATATACGAGACCACGAGTCGGGAAGGGAACGGCCAGAGCGTGCCGAGCTTGAGAATGCCGACCTTGCGACCGAGCTTGAGTTCCTCGATGGCGTCGCGCGAACACGGGGCTCCACTGCCGCAGCAGATGATGAGCAGCTCCGGCCTGGCCGGACCCTCGTAGCTGTTGAACGGGGACTTCTCGAACCGTTCGCGTATCTGCGCCATCTTCTCCACGAGGATGGCGTGCTTCGGCGGCGCGATGTACGGAGTGAACATCTTGGACCGGTCGTACTTCGCTGTCCGCGTGGCCTTCTGATACTCGCCCACCACCACCTTGCCGCGTGCGTGCGCCAGCCGGGTGTAGTCGCGCAGCCAGCAGAAGATGGAGAACTCCTCCGAGAGGTCGAAGAGGTACTTCGTCATCTCGTACGCTTCCTGGAAGTTGGACGGTTCCATCAGCGGGGCGTTGGCCATCTGCGCCACCCACCGAGTGTCCTCTTCGTCACCGCTGGCATGCGATTGCGGGTCGTCTGCGACGACCACGAGCATGGCTCCGTGCTGGTCTCCCAGCGTGGCGAGGTTGATGTGCTGCAACGTGTCCATCGCCACGTTGAGGCCCGCATTCTTCATGGAGCTGATCGAGCGGAGTCCCGCGTATGCCGCGGCGAGCGCCGCCTCGGTGGCCACCTTTTCGTTACTGGACCACTCAGTGTGCAGCCCTGCTTCCCTGGCCACTCCGGCGAGGGTGGTCAGAATCTCGGTGGAAGGCGTCCCGGGGTAGGCAGCGCAGTACTGCACCCCCGCCTCAAGCGCTCCCCGCGCGATGGCCTCGTTTCCCTGGAGCAGGTTCTGCGAGCCGCTAGCTAGTTGCGCCAGACTTGGCATGTTGTTCCCCCTGTTCTTCGCATGTTATTAGCGCCTTGTCCAGACAGGCCGGCGCCACGCCGGCTATTCGAAACAGACCGACACCGAACCAAGCCGGTCGAACGTTGCCCTCAGGTGCGATCCCGCCTCCACCGTGACAGCCTGCACCAGGCTGCCAGACATGACGAACTCGCCTTTCTTCAGGAATATGCCGTACTCAGTCAACTTGTTGGCAAGCCAGGCCACTGACTGCGCCGGATTGCCCAGTACTGCGGCGCCGGCGCCGGTGCTGACTACTGCCCCATTCTTCTCCAGCACCATGCCGAGGAAGCGCAAGTCGAGGTCCTTGACGGGCGTGAGCCTGCCCCCGAGGATCATGAGTGCGGCCGAAGCGTTGTCCGAAATGGAATCCTTCACGGTGATCTTCCAGTCCTTATAACGGCTGTCAATCACCTCGAATGCGGGCATGACGCCCTCTGTGGCATCAAGCACGTTGGCCACGTTGACGCCGGGCCCCTTGAGGTCCTGCTTGAGCAGGAAGGCGATCTCCGGCTCGATCCTGGGCAGGATGAGGCTGCTCATGGGGATCGGTGCGCCTTCGCGCGCGACCATCTCGTCGGTGATGATGCCGTAGTCAGGCTCACGTATGCCGAACTGGTCCTGCATCGCCTTGCTGGTGAGCCCGATCTTCTTGCCGACGATGACGGCTCCGCTCTTCACGTACGTGTCGAATGTCTTCAACTGGATGGCGTAGGCATCCTCGTACGATACATCGGGGAAGCGTTCCGTGAGAGCCTGGATGGGAACGCGGCTCCTCTCGGCGTTA
This sequence comes from uncultured Dehalococcoidales bacterium, assembly GCA_964401175.1. Taxonomy (GTDB): domain Bacteria; phylum Chloroflexota; class Dehalococcoidia; order GIF9; family AB-539-J10; genus SKVJ01. The sequence continues at coordinate 2,040 of CAYNXN010000061.1, forward strand.
ATGAGTTCAGCGGAAACCTGGGCGATCTGTTCCTTGCTGAGCGCCATACTGCCTCCTTCACGCCGGTGTACGCGATGCGTGCCGGCGCACGGCGTATTGTACCAGACCGGTGAAGGGCACATAAGGAGTCCGGGTGGATGCGGTGGAGGGAAGAAGGGGCGAAGAAGAGACAGAAGGCCCCGGGCGCCGTACGGCGCCCGGGGGCCGCCAGAATGAGCTGGCTAGCAGCCGGAGGCGAGCGCGGGGAAGAACTGAACGGAAGCGTCCGGAATGACCGCGACCTTCGCCTTGGCGCCGTACGAAGCCTTGAGTTGTTCGATGGTGGTGGGCCAATCGCGTGTGAAGTTAATCATCTCGTACGGGGCGACCCAGTCCGCACCGACGAAATCAGGATACGGCTGCATCATGGTGAGGCGCTTGGTGTTGGGAGGCAGCGCGGTCTTGGGCCGGAATGAGCGGCCGCCGAGGTTCTTGCCGAAGCTCCTGCTCCAGTAGTGGTTGATCTGGCCCTCAGGCGTAATGACCAAGAGGACCATGTCGCCGCCGCTGGTCTTGAGCAGAGGAGCGGCCACTCCGACCGCCAGCAGGGCCTCGTCGGCCTTCGAGAAGCTGTTAGCGATGACGACGTCGCATCCGTCCACCACGTCCGTGGACCAGTACTCACGTGCGACCTTAACGCCAGCCTCATGCTCTGCGATCACATCGCCGACGAACAGGTGCGTGACCTGCCGCTTGAGGTTGTAGATGCAGTCCACCTTGACGTCGAGGCCGGCCATCCGGGCCGCATCGTTCATGTCGATCTTCAGTGAATTCTCTTGAATCTTGCCGATACGGTCGGACACGGGGCAGAGCCTGGTGTGGTTGAGGTCGATCGTCTTGATGGAGGAGACGCCGGGGAGGATGATCTTGCTGCCGCCGCCGAAACCGGCCATGGGGTGCGGCACAATGGCTCCGATGCCGATCTTGTAGTCACAGCGCATGAACTCGGCGTTGAACTCCATCGGAATGCCCGCCGGGCTCGGCCCCACGGGAACGCAGTTCTCGAACGGGTTGTGATTGAAGACGCGGAAGCGCCCCATGACGTCCTTGCCAAGTTTCTTGGTGAAGTCGATGCCGTTCATGGAGCCATGTGCGCCGATGGCGGCGATGAAGCGGATCTGATCGTCCTTGATGCCGGCGGCCGCGAGCTCTTCCAGCACGTAGGGGATGATATCGGCGCTGGGGGTCGCCCGGGACATATCATCGAATAGAATACAGATCTCCTTCTTGCCCTTCGCACCCTCGCGGATGGGTTGTGCGCCGATGGGATTGGCGAATGCCTTGCGGAAGCCGGCATCATTCAGCGCCGGAGTGCCATCGCCCTTGTGCTTGAGCACGTTCACGTCCCACGACGCCGGGAAATCGACTTCCAGTTCGGTGTCGCCGTACCACGCAAGTATGGGGAGGGTTACCTTCTTTGAATCTGCCATGCTACCTCCTGTTGCTGCTCGCTCCTACGCCAGCGGGCCAACTACGAACAAGCCGTTGTCCCTGTCCTGGCCAAGTATCTCCGCTTTGGTCTGTCTGCCCGAGGCCACTTCGAGCGCCTCGGCATAGAGCTCGGCGCCGATCTCACCGATGTGGTCCTTCTTGGCGAGATCGACATAGAAGTCGATGTTGTCCTTCATCTTCTGATAGGTGGCGCCGTTCGCCGTGACCTTTATCACCGGAACGAAGGGAGAGCCGAGGGGCGTGCCTCGCCCGGTGGAGAAGAACATGACGGTGGCCCCGGCCGCCGCCATTGCCGTGAGCGAGGGAGCGTCGAATCCCGGTCCGTCCACGATGGACAGGCCACCCTTCCTGGGACGCTCTCCGTACTCGTATATCTCCTGGATGATCTCCGAGCCACCCTTGGAGATGGCGCCCAGCGACTTCTCCTCGATGGTGGTGAGTCCGCCCTGGATGTTGCCCTTGGTGGGGTTGGTGCCGCGCATGTCGACGCCTCGTTCGAGGAAGCGCTCCTCGTAACGCCGCACCATGGCGGTGATCTGGTCGCCGACCTCTGGAGTCACCGCACGTCGTGCCAGCAAGTGCTCTGCGCCGATGAACTCGGTCGTCTCGCTGAAGACGGCGCTGCCGCCCTTCCGCACGAGGATGTCGAAGGCGGCGCCTATGGCAGGATTACCACCGAGGCCCGAGGTAGTGTCCGAGCCTCCGCACTCTGCGCCGAACATCAGTTTCGCGTCGTCGAACTGTTCGCGGGTCACACGTGTTGCATCGCTCACCATCTGACGGGCGATGCGACTGCCCTTCTCCACCGTGGCGAGCGTTCCGCCGACCTCCTGAATGACGAGCTTCTCCACGGGCTTACCGGAACGGGCGATGCCCTCCGCAATGCCATCGATATCCATCGGGTCGCACCCCAAGCTGATCAGGACGACGGCGGCGATGTTCGGGTTGAGCCCGAGGTTGGTGAGGGTTCGGTTCGCCATTGCGAGGTCATCGGGAGTCAGGGCGCAACCCTGATGGTGCAGGAATGGTACCGAGCCCTTGACGTTCTCGCTCACCTGCCGTGCCGTCGCGGTGGCGCAGACCACCGTGGGAATTACGGCTACATGGTTGCGCGTGCCGACGGAGCCATCGGCGCGAGGATAGCCCCAGAAGCTCACTTCGCGGCTCCTTTGACGACATCGCCGCGGCCGCGAGTGCTGGCAACGTTGTGAACGTGGACGTGCTCGCCGACCTTGATGTCTTTGGTCGCCTCTCCGATTACCTCGCCGTACTTCAGAATCGGGGAGCCGGCCTTGATGTCGACGAGACTGAACTTGTGGCCGAACTGGATGGGGTTCACAAGCTTGACCGAGACGGGTTTCTTGTCGATCTCCAGAGGAACACTGTCGCCCGCTGCCAGATCGGCGAGGGCCGTGGCCACGTTGTCCTTGCTATTCAGTACGATTGCCTTCCTTTCCATGCGACTCCTTTCGAGCAAACGTTATGTATCACAACGACCACAGCATTATATCATTTACGTTTGTTCCTGTTGGCCCGGTTGTGATCAGTGTACGAATACCGCTGCGAGCCTCCAACTCGTGGAAGAATCCGTATGAATCAAACTGCTTGAGGTACTGATGCGGGTCCAGACCGCAGTTGCGGGCGATTTCCAGCGTCGCGCCGGTCACTACAGCGCCAGCCGCTGGCGCCGTGCCATCGATACCGTCGGTTCCTGCTGCAAGGACGGCCCAATCGCGGCTCGCGATTCTGCCGGCCGCCAGCAGCGCATAGTGCAACATACGACCGCCGGAGCCGCGCGCGTCAACAGGCACTGATACGACCGGCTCTCCGCCCCACATGAGCAGTGTCCCCGGAACGTTGGCGGCCTCGCTGGCACAGGAGAAGTGATCGTCCACGGCTGTCTCCACCTGACCCGTGACCGGCGCCTGCTGATGGCAGACGCGCGAGATGAAGTCCGGCCGCCCAGGGGCGCTGAGCCGCCGCTCCAGCGAGGCAAGAACCACGGCGTTGGAAGCGATCACCACGTTGTGGCTACGCGGCGCGAGCGTGTCACGCCAGAGAGCGGCTCGATCCGCCTCACCGGCGTCGCCCCGGGAAAGGTGGTTCCTGCACGCCTCGGGGATGCGGTCCCAGAGGGCATGTTTTTCCAGCACGCAGATGGCATCGGAGCAGGTTGTCACATCCTGCACCGTGGGGCCCGATGCGATGCTGGAGAGGTCATCGCCGATGACATCCGAAAGGACCATAGTCACGAACTGGGCTTCGGGCGCGGCCATGCGTAGTCGGCCCCCTTTCACTTGAGAAAGGTGCTTGCGAACGGTGTTTATCTCCTGTATGGTCGCTCCTCCCGTCACCAGCGCACGATTGGCGGCGCGGAAGTCATCCAGGCAGATGCCGTTCTGAGGCAGCGTGAGCAGAGATGAGCCGCCTCCCGAGATGACCGCGATCACAAGGTCGCCTGCACCCGCTGTGGCGAGCATCGCCAGGGCGGCACGGGCTCCTTCGAGACTGGACTCATTCGGATTGGGGTGGTCGGCCGGAAAGAACTTGACCCGGGGCAGGGAGCACTCCGCCTGCTCTCGATAGACGTTAACCGTTCCTCCGGCGAACCTGGCCCACAACGCCTCGTCCTCGCGGAGGGTATCGATCACTGCCCGGGCCATGGGGACGCCGGCCTTGCCCGCCCCGACGAGGTAGACGTGCGAAAGCGATGAGAGCGGAAAGCGAACGCCGGCGACCGTCAGGGTACGGTCTTGGGCGGACCACTCGAGGGCAGCCCGCGTTGCGCCATAGGAGTCCGCGAGGGGCAGCACAACGTCCCGGAATACGGAGTCTAGCCTGTCAGCGCGCCGTTCGAGCTGCATTGCCGGATACCACAATTACCCGTACGCAGAAGCCGTGCCCGGGCGTGGTCTGGGGCGCCTTCCGGGCTGCAGCCTGCTGCATTGGCCGCGGGAAGTATAGCATCAGCTTCCCGCACCCGCTCGTCAACCCGAAAGAGCCAAATTGTGGAGATAGGGCATTCGCAAGAGTAATGGTGGCATGCAGGCGAGGGACGGCCTGCGCACACGTGGTCCAGCCCAGGAGACGCTGCGTGGCTCGACCTCAACGCGGGTGGTGCTATACTTGGCGCCGACCAGTCACACAGGAGCCATCTGATGCAGGACAGAGCAACACAGAACGCGACACCACCCGGTGCCGAACAGACTGGGAGCCGAAAGACCGTGATGGCCGTCATCGCAGTCGTCCTTGTTGCCGCCGTCGCGGTCGCCGCAGTGCTGAATCGCGACCGCCTGACCGTGCACTCCGATGTCTCCGCTCCGGACAGCGATGTGGCTGCCGCCACACCAAATGCCTCTCCTGACATCGTAGCACTCACGGTCGGCGAAGAACGCATCCAGCCCTTCACCATAGCAGCACTGGAATGTCAAGCCACGGACCCCGATGGCGATGGGCTCACCTATACATGGTCGGCCACTGCCGGTGAGCTGTTCGGTGAAGGCCCGCGGGTCGAATGGGGTTCCCCATCGACGGAAGGGTTATATCGCGTGTCGGTGTTCGTCGACGACGGTCGCGGAGGCACCGCCGAGCAGTCGTTGTCGCTGAGAGTGAAAGCTAATCTTCCCCCGGAGGTCGTGAGCCTCAAGTCAGAGGTGGACTGGGTGGCAGCCGGTGAGAGCCTGTTTGTCTCGTGTGTCGCAACGGATCCGGATGGCGACGATGTCTCCTTCGCCTGGACCGCGACCGGCGGCGCGTTGTATGGCCAGGGGAAGTCAGTGGTGTGGCTGGCGCCGGAAGACGAGGGTGTTCACTGGATATCCGTGGTCGCGCGCGATGCATATGGGGTAGAAACGGAGAAGAAGTTGTCGGTCAGCGTCACCTCGGGAGAACCGCCAGAGATACTTGAGCTGGTCGTGGTAGGAGTGGGCACCGATCTCCTCGTCAAACGCGGGGAAGACTGGCATGTCTATCGCGGACGCGCCTACACCGTCACCTGCGTGCTTGCAGAAGAGGCTGATGGTCTCACCTATGCGTGGACGCTGGAAGGCTTCCACATGGCTGGCGATGGCCCCAGTACCACCTATACCGCTCCCTCCGGGAAGGCCACCCAGACCGTGGCAGTCACGGTGACGGATCAGGCAGGGAAGGCGTCCAGCGTCGGCATCGTGATTCACACCGAGACCTGCACCTGCTCGTTCTGAGCCGTATCCTGCTGTGCGCACACCGTCTGGGGCGCGTGTAGCTGGCAGAGCCGCCTTGCGCAATTGACATGCCTGACCAGCAGCAATATTATATACACGATTACGCATGTATGAGATGGTCCTTGGAGGATGTGATATGGATGAACTGGTGAAAGCGGCCCGGGCGCTCAGCGACCCCACCCGCGTGCGCGTGCTCAATCTGCTGATGCAGCGCGAGTGCTGCGTCTGCGAGGTCATGGATATACTCGGGATCTCGCAGGTAAATGCCTCACGCTACTGCAACTCGCTCAAGGATGCCGGCTTCCTCGACGTGAGGCGTGATGGCCGCTGGAGGCACTACTCCATCACTTCAAAGCTGAGTTCTCCTGCTCTCAAGAACATGCTTCGCGCGGTTGAGGAGAGCGTGGTTGCGGACTCGCTGCTGGCTGAGGACAAGCGTCGACTGCGGTGCAGCGGCCGACGATGTGTTGTGCCGAGTCCCACGCCGGACATGTGCGACGCGTGCAACGAGAGAGTCGGGCTGACAGCGACGACAGCAGTCCGAACACCACCGAGGAGAAGCTGATGCTACTCGACCTTCTATGGGGTGGCCTTGCCGCCCTCGAAGAGTACGTCGCTCTCCATGTGCTCACCTGCCTCATTCCCGCGTTTCTTCTCGCTGGTGGCATCGTCACGTTCATATCGCGTGAGGCGATCATCGGCTATCTCGGTGCTGCGGCTCGTAAGCTGCAGTCGTTCGGCATCGCTGCCGGCGGCAGTTTCTTTGTGGCGGCATGCTCCTGCACGGTGATTCCGGTTTCCAGTGGCATCTACTACGGTGGCGCCGGAATCGGCGCCGCGT
>CAYNXN010000062.1:0-8522 GCA_964401175.1 uncultured Dehalococcoidales bacterium
CGAGGCCGAGCAGGAATTGAGCAGAGCGCGCCATGAGGCGCACTCGATCATGGTCCAGGCAGGCGCAGCGCGGGATAGACTGCTACAGCAGGCGAAGGCCGAGGCCATGCAGGAGTACCGGTTACTGCTTGACGGCGGGCGTGCTGAGATAGCCAAGGAACGGAGGATGATGCTCGAGCAGTTACGGAGAGAGTTCGCTGATGCGGCCATCGAAACGGCCTCCGCGATAATAAGCGAGACACTCGATGCTGACAGGCATCGCGCTCTGATTGTACGTGCACTCGACGAGAAGTTGCCGCTGTCAGAGACGAGGTCCGAATGAGTCCGCTCAAGTCCGCCGGGCTGTATGCGCGGCGCGCGCTCGAACTGGCCGCACGGTCCAACAGGCTGGAGCAATGGCGCAACGACCTGTCGATTGTGGCGGAGACCCCGGTGCAGCAGTTGCTTCATTGCTGCCGCTGGAAGGACGGCGACCTGATGGCGGATGAGGTCGCCATTGCGACGCACATTGGAGACGTGTTGCAGGAGGTTGCTGACTTCGCCTGCATGCTGGCGCGGAACAACAAAGAGGCGATCCTCCCGGACATAGCGCGGGAATACGCCAGGCTGCTCGACGAGCACTATGGTCTGCGGCAGGCTGAGGTGACGACCGCGGTGCCGCTCGATGATGCAGGCCGTGCACTGATCGTGAGACGACTTCGGGAGATCGCGGGTTCATCCTTCACCCTCGATGAACGGGTTGATCCGTCGATACTCGGGGGCATTGTGCTGCGAGTCGACGATCGCATCGTCGATCGCAGCGTTCGCACCCGGCTTGAGTTGCTCAGGGACGCGATTGTCAGGGTTGAATCAGAAGAGGAGCCTTCCCCATAATGGCAGGCTCACCCGACGGGATGGTGCTGATGTGACGGAATCCGACCACACGGATATCGGTCGCAGCTTCAAGCGTGGAGTTGCACGTTACGTTGACAAGCCGGTCGTCAAGTCGGTTGGTGTTGTCACCCAGGTGAGCGATTCGGTTGTCCGCTTGCGCGGTCTCGGTGGCGTCGGAGCCCAGGAGCTGCTGCAATTCTCCGATGGAGTCACCGGTCTGGCGATGAACCTGGAGTCCGATTCCATCAGCGCTGTGCTTCTCGATGACAGTCGCCTTGTGCGAGAGGGAGACGAGGTTCGGTCCACCGGACGGGTGGCTGAAGTGCCGGTGGGAGACGCGTTGCTGGGTCGAATCGTTGACCCGTTAGGGCGCCCTCTCGACGGGAAAGGGCCGGTGCCGGCGGCACACTCTCGTCCGATGGAGCGGGTGGCCCCCGACGTCACCAGGAGGTCGCCGGTAGATACGCCTCTGCACACCGGCATCAAGGCGATTGACAGCATGGTCCCCATCGGTCGCGGGCAGCGTGAGTTGATCATTGGTGATCGTACCATCGGAAAGTCGGCGATAGCGGTGGATACCATTAGCGCACAGGTACACACCGGTGTCTTGTGCGTCTACGTCGCCATCGGCAAGAAGCTGTCACAGGTCGCCTACATCGCCGCCAATCTGAGGAAGATTGGAGCGTTCGACCATTGCGTTGTTGTGGCCGCCGGGGCGGCCGAGCCTACGCCGTTGCAGTACCTGGCCCCGTACGCGGGCTGCACCGTTGCAGAGGAGTTCATGGAGCGGGGACAGGACGTACTCGTGGTCTACGACGATCTCACCAAGCATGCCTGGGCATACCGCGAGTTGTCGCTGCTGCTGCGCCGCCCTCCGGGGAGAGAGGCGTATCCAGGAGATGTCTTCTATCTCCACAGCCGTCTGCTTGAGCGCGCAGGCAGGCTTGCTCCTGAGTGGGGTGGCGGGTCGATGACCGCGCTGCCCATCGTTGAGACACAGGCGGGAGACTTCTCTGCCTACATTCCGACCAATCTGATATCCATCACCGATGGACAGATCTATCTGGAACCCTCCCTGTTCAATGCTGGCATGCGTCCGGCAGTCAACGTTGGTCTGTCGGTATCCCGCGTTGGCGGCGCGGCACAGAGCAAAGCCATGCGTCAGGTTGCAGGTCGGCTGCGGTTGGAGCTTGCGCAGTTCCGAGAGCTGGAGGCGTTTGCGCAGTTCGGGTCCGCCGACCTGGACAAGTCCGCGCGTCAGCAGATCGAACGTGGCCGACGCATCATTGAGGTGCTGAAACAACCGCAGTACTCCCCGATGTCCCTTGGCCACCAGGTGCTGATCATCTATGCCGTTACGAACGGCTTCCTCGATGACGTGCCGCTGGGCCGGGTTTCGTCCTGGGAGGTTGACCTCCACGATTTCGTCAGTACCTCACGTCCTGAGCTGTTGGCCGCCATCGAGCGGGAGGAGGAGCTTCTGCCTGAGACCGAGGCATTGTTGCAGGCTGTTCTGAGGGAGTACAAGGCGGGCGGTAGCTAGGAGCGGCTATGGCGGTTGGCAACAGGCAATTGCTGAGACGGCGTATTCGGGGTATCCGGGAGACTTCGAAGGTGACCCGGGCTATGGAGCTCATAGCGAATGCACGGATGCGTCGCGCGGAACAGCGGGCCCTGAATGCCAGGCCGTACGCGTCTCACCTGCACACGTTGATGGCGCGCACCCTCGGCCATGCTTCCATCGGACCGGAGCATCCCTACCTATCGCGTCCTCCGGATGGTCCAGCCCAGATGGTGCATCTCACCGCCGACAGGGGGCTCTGCGGCGGGCTGAACGCCCGTCTCAATCACGCGCTCGGGGAGTTCGTGCTTCAGACCAGTCCCCCGGTGTATGTGGCCACGGTCGGTAGACGGGGGAGGGACTTCGTTCTGCGTTCGGGCCTTAACCTCACGGCGGACTTCACTGAGCTGGGCGATGCGCCTGCGGTTGCAGATCTACGTCCGCTGTGCCGGCTGATTACGGATGCCTTCGTGGGGCGCCAGGTTGACCGCGTATTCATGTGCTATCCGCAATTCGTCGGCGTCACCAGCCAACAGCCGGTGATTGAGCGGTTGCTGCCGGTGGCGGCTCCTCCCACGCAGGGAGATGCAGACGAGACTCTGTTTGAGCCGGACCCGCCGGCCATGCTCGAGTTCCTGTTGCTCAGATACGTCGAGGCCAATGTCTACCGGGCCTACCTCGAGCGTGTGGCATCGGAGTACGCCGCTCGCCTGGTTGCCATGCACAACGCGACCGAGAGTGCCAGAGACCTGGTTGAGGACATGACCGTTGAGTTGAACCGGTCACGCCAGGCAGACATCACCGAGGAGATATCTGACGTCATCGCGGCGACGGAGCTCCTGGCTCATGGAGGAACCGGTGAGTGAAGGGCGGATAGTTCAGGTTATCGGCACGGTTGTTGATGTCGAGTTCCTTGGACGTATTCCACCACCGATTGGCCACGCGCTCGAGCTCGAGCTTGGCGGGCGCCACCTCGTGCTCGAGGTACGCCAGCATCTTGGCGACAATCGGGTGAGAACGATCGCGCTGGCGCCTACCGAGGGACTCTCGCGGGGGTACCCGGTTCGAGACAGTGAATCCGGAATCACCGTTCCGGTGGGCCGGGGCATTCTCGGGCGCCTGTTCAATGTGCTGGGGGAGCCCATTGATGGCCTGGGACCACTGGCTGCTGAGACCCCGCATCTGCCGATTCATCGCAGACCTCCGCCTCTCGAGGACCAGGAGTCGGCGCCTGCAGTGCTGGAGACCGGCATCAAGGTCATCGATCTGATCACGCCGTTCACTCGCGGCGGAAAGATCGGGGCTTACGGCGGTGCCGGCGTCGGCAAGACGGTGATCATCATGGAACTCATCCGCAACATCGCTGCGGAACGCGGCGGGTTGTCTGTGTTTGCCGGCGTGGGAGAACGCTCTCGTGAAGGCAGTGACCTCTGGCTGCAGATGAGACAATCGGACGTGCTTCAGAATACGGCGCTCGTGTTTGGACAGATGAATGAGCCGCCCGGGGTGCGTGCAGGGGTGGCGCTCACAGCCGTAACGATGGCGGAATACTTCCGTGATCACGATGGCCAGGACGTACTTCTCTTCGTGGATAATATCTACCGCTATGTGCTGGCAAACATGGAGGTCTCTGCACTGCTGGGCCGCCTGCCCTCCGCCGTTGGCTATCAGCCCACGCTGGCCAGCGATATCGCCGCGCTTGAGGAGCGCATCACCTCCACCAGTAACGGTTCCATCACTTCGTTCCAGGCTATCTACGTGCCAGCGGATGACTACACCGATCCTGGCGTTGTTGCGACGTACAGTCACCTGGACGCCATCATCGCACTTGATCGCTCCATCGCCGAACTCGGCATCTATCCCGCCGTGGATCCACTCGCGTCCACCTCGCGCATCCTGAGTGCGGCCATCGTCGGAGAAGAGCACTACCGCGTTGCCCGGGCGGTGCAACAGACGCTGCAGCGCTATCAGGAACTGCATGACATCATCTCGATTCTTGGCATCGAGGAGTTGAGTGAAGAGGACAGGCTCGTGGTACGCCGCGCCAGGAAGCTGCAGCGCTACTGCTCGCAGCCTTTCCACGTTGCAGAGCGCTTCACCGGACTGGTGGGCCGATATGTGCCGGTGGCGGAGACCGTGCGTGGCTTTGCCGAGATACTGGATGGTAAGCACGACGACCTGCCGGAAAGCGCCTTCTGGATGGTGGGGAGCATCGATGAAGCGGTAGAACGCGCTAGAGCCGGTACGCATCGCCCCGGTTCGGGGACGTAGATGATACACGTGGATGTGCTCACCGCCGAGTCAGCCGTGGTCTCTGCCGATGTTGACAGTGTGGTAGCCGAGTCGGTGGAGGGCCAGATAGGCATTCTTCACGGTCATGTGCCGCTGGTGGCGGCGTTGCAGCCGGGAGAGCTGGTCCTGCGCACGGGTGACCATGAATCGTATCTCGCGGTGAGTGGTGGTTTCCTGTCCGTCTCTCGCGACGGTGTGGTGATTCTGGCCGATGCCTGTGAGTACGCGGAGGAGATTGACGTGATGCGGGCCGAGGCCGCAAGGCGCCGTGCCGAGGAGTTGTTGCGGGCTGGGGCTCCTGAAACGGATTCCGTCGCTGCCGAGGCCGCATTGCGGCGCTCCATCGCACGATTGCGGGTGGCAGACAGGTACCGGGTAAGGTCGCGGCGCAGACCTCAATCGACTCTCTGAGAACCGGTGACTGCGGCGAATGCCTTGCCTCGTGGCTGTGCGACCGGAGTGGCTGCCCACAAATGAGACACGCCAACTCACATGCCCTGAGCCAGGAGGCGACGATTCAGGGCGGGGAGCCTAACCGCTGAGCGAGAAAACAGGAAGCTAGACGATCTGAAGCCTGACCTTGGTCTCTTCCTTGGCTGCCTTCACTCTCAACAGAGTGCGCATGGCCTCGGCCACCCTGCCCTGCTTCCCAATGACCCGGCCTTTGTCCTCAGGAGCGACTTCCAGCTTGAGTATCAAGCCCTCTTCGCTGTCTTCAGTGGTGATACTCACCTTGTCGGGATCGGTGACGATGGACTTGACGATGTACTCCACTAGTTCCTTCATCGCTTCTCCTTGAGTGTGGGCTGTTAGCCTGAGACCTGGCTGGAGCTGGCGGTGATCCCTGCTTTGGTGAGGAGACTGGCAACCGTTTCAGTTGGCTTGGCACCGCGTGAAAGCCACAGCAGTGCCTTCTCGCGGTCAATCTGCACCGTGGAGGGTTCGGTTTGTGGATCGTAGTGTCCGATCACCTCGATGAAACTGCCATCTCGAGGCGCTCTGCTATCTGCCACGACCACTCGATAGACGGGCTTGTGGGTTCTTCCTATCCGACGAAGTCTTATCTTTACCATTAGAGCCTGCTAATTATTCCCTATTTCGTTGCGTTTGTCAAAGTCCATGGACTAGTCATCCATTCGTGCTGAAAAGGCGTACTGCGTGGTGGTCTTGAGCTTGCTGCGCAGCAGTGCGAGCTGCGGCTTGTACAGTCGCACTCTCCCTGGCCGTTCGTACTGCAGCCGCATGCCGATGACGGTGGACGCGACTTTCAGTTCCGCGTCGCTCGGACAGAGCAGGATGGCGTCGGACTCGCCGCCGGCCATTTCGATGAGGATGGGCAGGAGCAGGGCATCCTGTTCCGCCTCATCGAGAATCTCCGCGAGAAACGAGAGCTCTGCCCGTTTGAACACCTGGTCACTCCCATCGGCGCAAGGTACCGATGGCTGCTCTCGCGACAGCAACTCGCTGAGTGGGCGGCGCTCACGCGGCAGACCCGAGTTGACCAGCCTCACCTCTCCGGTGAGCCAGCCCTTGAGCAGCCGCTCATAGCCGGAGTCGGCGCGATCGTCAAGCAGGTGCGGTGGCATCGTCCTCTACGCTTCCTTTCGCGCCAGTAGGACCTTGACCCGCTTGAGACGGGCCTTCTCCTCCCGATCTCGTTCCTCGAACTTCATTGTGAGGAACCTGATGGTCACCTGCAGGCTCGGTATGACGATGTACTCCAGGGCATTGGTGATTCTCTTGGTGCGATTGATCTCGGTGCCAAGCAGCTCCAATCCACGTTGCAGTTCAGCGAGTTCGATGATTGCTCGCAACGCCTCGCGGGAGGTATCCGACGCGCTGTCGACCAGAGAAGACGTCTGGGTCAGGTTGTAGCCTCGCAGCCCTCCGGCAGGCTCATTGAGCTCAAGCGAGGGGAGGCGAATGCCCGCCACGCTCCTCGGCCCACCGGTGACGGTTATATCGGCCTCACAAGCCACCAGCTCCTTCTGCAGGGCGACATAACCGTGGTAGCCGCTGGCAACCGTCACGGCCTTGTAGGCCTCGGACATCGCCGTAATCGTACGCTGCCGTGCCGTCACAGTCTCCCGTGCCGCCTGGAGAAACTCCATGGTCAGGATTGAGAGCCTGTCCTTGACGATCTTCTGTACGCGCTGAGACAGCTTCAGTCGCCGCTTCAGCTTGACCAGCTCGATCTTGGTTGGCCGTACTTTGATGAGGTTTGCCATAAGACCCTACTTCGTTTCGCGCGTTGTGCCCTGCGCGTACTTCGGATGGTACTTCTTGATGAAGTCCTCCTTGATCAGCTTGAGGTCTTCCTCCGGGAGCGCTGAGAACAGCTTCCATCCAATGCCAAGAGTGTCCTCGACCTTTCGCTTCTCCTGCTCTCCCTGCGCGATGAACTGGCGCTCCACGTCCTCGGCGTTGGTGAGGTAGAGGCGATCGCGGTCGCCCAGTGCATCCGCACCGATGATGGTTGAGATCTCACGCAGGTAGATGCCCTCGGCGTACGAGGCGTAGAGCTGCATGAAGACATTGTTGTGGTCTTCACGCGTCTTGCCCGGGCCGATGCCTTCCTTCATCATCCGCGAGAGCGAAAGGAAGACGTCGATGGGTGGATAGATGCCCTTGCGCTCCAGGTTTCGGGACATCACTATCTGTCCCTCGGTGATGTATCCCGTGAGGTCGGGGATAGGATGCGTGATGTCGTCGTCGGGCATGGTGAGGATGGGCATGATGGTCACCGAGCCCTCTCGGCCGATGATCCTGCCGGCGCGCTCGTATATGGTGGCGAGGTCGGTGTACATATAGCCCGGGTAGCCACGACGTGAGGGGATCTCCTCTCTCATGGAGGAAAGCTCACGCAACGCCTCACAGTAGTTGGTCATGTCGGTGAGGATGACGAGGACGTGCATGTCCTGCTTCCAGGCGAGGTACTCCGCCGCGGTCAGCGCCAGCCGTGGGGTTGAGATTCGCTCGATGGCGGGGTCGGAGGCGGTGTTGATGAAGGCGACGGCCCGCTCGAGTGCGCCGGTTCGCTCCAGGTTGTTGATGAAGAAGGAGGCATCGTCGAAACTGATGCCGATGGCGCCGAAGACGATGGCGAACTTCTCGTCCGTGCCCTTCACCGCCGCCTGGCGGATGATCTGCGCCGCCATTCGGTTGTGCGGCAGGCCGGAGCCGCTGAAGATCGGCAGCTTCTGTCCGCGCACGAGCACGTTGAGGCCGTCGATGGAAGAGATGCCGGTCTCGATGAACTCGGCGGGAGGTTGCCTCGACGCTGGGTTGATTGCCTCGCCGTTGATGTCGAGGTATTCGTCAGCGATTATCCCCGGTCCACCATCCAGCGGCTTGCCCATACCGTTGAAGATCCGTCCCAGCATGTCCATCGATACGGGCAGCTTGAGCGTCTCTCCCTTGCACCGAATGGTGGATCCTTTGAGGTCCACCTCGCTCACACCACCGAACACCTGCACAACGGTCGCGTCCTCGCTGATGTCGATGGCCTGGCCGCTCTTGACCTCGCCATTGCTCAGTACGACGTCAACGATCTCGTTATACTGCGTGCCCGGTATCGCGTCGGCGATGAGCAGGGCACCCTTCGCCTTGGTAATCGACTTACCTTCCCTCACATAGAGTCCAGATAGCTCCATGGGTTTCCTCCTTAATCCTGCCTGAGCGCGGCGCCGGAGTTCCTAGGCGCGCTTGCGGGCCACAAGAGTATCGTCCATCTCGGCCCAGAGTTCCTTGCACTTCTCCGAGAACTCCTCGTTGAATATCTCCTTCATCCTGGCGA
>CAYNXN010000063.1:0-8410 GCA_964401175.1 uncultured Dehalococcoidales bacterium
GGCGCCGGCCAGCGAGTCGAGTTCTCCGGCGGCGCGCAAAGCGGCGAACGGTTCGCCTTGAAGCGAGAAGCTGAAAAACGAGAGCACAGGTCCGCGGTCCAATTCCGGGGTGACGATGTGTATCATTGCGCCGGTGCGGTCGGCTCCTGTACGGGCCAGTTCCGCCATCACCTCGCGCCAGGTTCCGGTGGGCCCGCCCGGAAGTGCGGGGTGCAAATTGAGCAATGGATAGGCGGCGCAGAGGAAATCGCTGGCGATGAGCATGTAGCCGGCCATGAAGATGACATCGATCTCATATTCCTGGATGCGGCTCACCAGCAGGCGATCCAGCCGTGTCCGCCAGTCGACTCCCGCCGGAACTGACTGCCTGAGTTGTGCCGAGGACTCGCATACGAGCGGCAGCCCGAGCGCCTCAGCGAAGTCGAAGAAACGGTCCGTCTGCGCTGACTCACCACGGACCCGGTTGCTGATGACGACCTCGATCCGGGCATCCAGCGACCCGGCTTGAATCTGCTCGCACACGAAGCGCAGCAAGGCGAACGAACCCTCGCCGCGTGCCGTGGACATCCAGCCTAGTCTGAGCATAACCGCTTCCGCAATTTGGCGTATGTACTGGCGAGATGCACCGTGGCTGGAGCCTTCCTGCCAGATGGCTTCCCCTCGCGCAGCGCCTCGAGGAAGTCGGTCGCATCCCTGAAATCCGGCATTGTCAGCCTGGCGTTGCCGATCTCGCCCGACGTATGCGCATCACTTCCGACGGTGGTCGGCAGTCCGCATAACCCGGCGAGCTGTCGCACACCGGCCCAGGTGCTATCGAATGGAGAGCGGGCGTTCAGTACCTCGATCAGGTCGATGGCGCCAAGCACCGACTCGCTGAGCAATCGATTGGCTTTGAGCAGCGCTGGAGCCGGGATGAATCTCCCGTTCTGCCTCACGCCCATGGTCGTGCCGGCCGGAAACGGCTTGCGCCCCAGCGGATGAGGCATACACACGAGCCCTCCCTGCGCTCTGACGCGGGCGATGGTCTCGAGTGGGGTGAGGCCGAGCGACACCTCCTCCGTGAGAAACAGGCCAATCAACTCCCCATCGATCGTGCTGATCTCCTCCCCGACGATCACCCGCAACATCCCCTGGTCGCGCAGTCTCACCGCGCCTTCAATTGTGTTGTGGTCGGTCACGGCGACACAGTCGAGGCCTACCTCCCTGCACCTGCGGACCACGTCTGCCAGCGGCGTTTCGCAGTCGTACGAGTGGCACGTATGCAGATGCAGGTCTACGGCGATCACGATGCTTTCTCGATGTAGGTTCCGGTACGTGTGTCTATCTTGAGCAGGTCGCCGACCGAGATGAACAGCGGTACCTGCACCACGACGCCGGTTTCCAGTGTGGCGGGCTTGTTGCCGCCGGTGGCGGTATTTCCTTTGAACCCGGGGTCTGTCTCGACCACAGCGAGCTCCACGGCGACCGGCAGCTCAACACTGACGACGCTTCCGCTGTGCATCAATACCTCGAGCGTCAGTCCGTCCTTCAGATACTTCACTCCATCGCCGATCTCTTCTGCCTGGAGTTCGAACTGCTCGTACGTCTCGGTGTCCATCATGTGGTACGCGTTCCCATCCGAGTACAGGAACTGCACCGGCCGGTGCTCCAGGAATGCCGGCTGGAAGCGCTCGGTGGCCTGGAAAGCGCGCTCGATAACGCCTCCACCGCGCACATCGCGAAGACGCAGCTTCACCTGGGCGGACCCACGCCCCATCTTGATGTGGTTGTACTCGACGACCTGGTAGATCTTTCCTTCCAGTTCGATGGCGATTCCCTTGCGCAATTCACCTGCGTCGATCATCTCTTGCTCCTTCTATCACTTTGGGATTGCCCCGCTTCAGGGGCGATGCTGACGGTCGCTTGATGCATCTCGCGATGTCAGTCGGGAGGCAACCCCGAATGCCCTCGAACGATGGGATCTTCTTTGTCGGAGCGGGCGAGGGAATGTGCCCTGCCGTCCCTCAGTATGGCGGTGTCTTCAATTCTAACACCACCCTGCCCTGGCAGGTAAACGCCGGGTTCGATCGTGAACACCGTGTTCTCACTCAGCGTGTCCGCTGCACGACTGTTCAGGGTTGGTCGCTCATGTACCTGAAGCCCGACCCCGTGGCCCAGCCCGTGAGTGAAATACTCACCGTAGCCGGCACCGGCCAGCACAGTCCGGGCGATCGCGTCGGCCTCTGACGCCCGCATGTCCTGCCTGATCGCTGCCAGCGCCGCACAGTGCGCACTGAGCACGGCCTGGTAAACATCGCCGAAAGGCGCCGCGACGTGCTCCAGGAACAAAGTCCTGGTGAGGTCGCTGCAGTAGCCGTCTACGGTCGCGCCGAGGTCGATAACGATTGGCTCTCCAGGTGCAAGCCGCCGATCTCCCGGCACGGCATGCGGTCTGGCCGCGTTTGGGCCAGAGGCCACGATGATGTCGAATGGGACTGCCCCGCTGCCGTGTTCCCGCAGCCAGCGTTCGATGCACCAGGCCAGTTCACGTTCGCTCATTCCGCAGCGCGCGGTTCTGCGCGCGCAGGTGATGGCGCCGTCCGCCAGCATGGCCGCCTGTTCCATGGCGCTGACCTCCGTGGCGTCCTTTACCAGTCGAAGGTCTTCGACCATGTTCTGCGTGGCCTGGAGCGCGCAGTGCGAGCCCGCTGCCGCCAGCGCATCCTCAAGGGACTTCACCGCTGCGAACGAGAGGTACTCGCCCTCAAATCCAAGGCTGGCGGTGTGCGCGGAATGCATCTGCTGTGCTGTGCAATGCATCAATCCCCTGTCGGCAAGGCGCACCGAGGCCTCGCCGACATCGATTCGGGCCTGTTCGATGTAGCGAGAGTCTGTGATGAGTAGCATATCGTCGGTCGATACGAGGACCCAGCCGGCGGAGCCGGCAAACCCCGTAAGATAGCGGACGTTCTCGCGCGAGGTGACCAGAAGGGCGTCGACGGAATGACATCGCAGCGACTTCCTGAGACGCGCGACTCTGTCCGCAAACGGCGGCTGCTGTCCAACGATCTGCGTTACGTTACTCATTCTGTTTCTGGGAGTCCTCGATCTGGGTCACCGCACCGCAGGACTCACACTTTGCCTTGCCCTTGCCATAGGGCAGCAGCAACTTGCCGCAGGCGGGGCATGGAGCTGGGAGCGGTTTGCGATTCGTGGCGAACTGGCATTCGGGATAGCGGCTGCAGCCGTAGAAGGTCTTGGCTTTCTTGGAGCGCTTCACGATGATGTCGGCGCCGCACAGTGGGCAGTGAGCCCCGGTTGACTTGACGATCTTCTGCGTTGTCTTGCATTCGGGATAGCCGCTGCAGGCGATGAAGCGGCCGAAACGCCCCGACCTGACGACCATTGGTCGACCGCAATTCGGGCATACCTGGTCCGTTGGCTCGGTGACGTCAACACGTTGCACTCGTTGCTCGGCGCCTTCAAGCTCCGACGAGAACGGCTGGTAGAAGTCGCGCACGACGGCGACCCATTCTCGCTCACCACTGGCGATTTCATCCAGCTCGCCTTCCAGATGAGCCGTGAACCCGATATCCACGACCTTGGGGAAGTGCGCCACGAGCAGGTCATTGACCACATATCCCAGCTTTGTGGGGACAAACTTGCCCGCCTCTTTGATCACGTACTCGCGCGTCTGAATGACGGAAAGAGTGGGGGCGTACGTGCTCGGCCGGCCGATACCCTTCTGTTCGAGCGCCTTGACCAGCGTCGCCTCGGTGAACCGTGGTGGTGGTTGGGTGAAGCGTTGCTCATTGTCCGCGTCGAGGTAGCGCAGATGCTCTCCTGGTCGTACGTCCGGCAGGGCGACTCGCTGCTCGTCAGCCTCGGCTTCATCCAAGGACTCGACATAGAGACGGGTGAATCCTGCGAACTTCACCTTGCTGCTGGATGCCTCCAGTAGGAGGGTGCCACTTTCAGCGGTCACGGCATCGATGGAGACGGTAACCACTTCGCTGACGGACGGCGCCATCTGGCTGGCGACCGCACGCTGCCAGATGAGCGTATAGAGCTTCAGTTGGGCCGAGTCGAGAAAGGGCTTTACCTTCTCGGGCGTGTTGACCACGCCTGTGGGGCGTATTGCCTCGTGTGCCTCCTGTGCGAATTTGCCTCTACTCGCATACAGATATGGCTTGGCCGGCAGGTACTCCGGTCCGAAGGTCTGGCTGACGTAATCGCGTATCTCAGCGACCGCAGCGGGAGCCATGCGAGGGGAATCGGTTCGCATATACGTGATCAGACCGGTCGGCTGACCGTCGCCAAGCGTGACACCCTCGTACAGTTGCTGCGCCAGGGCCATGGTGCGGCTGGCGGTGAACCTGAATCGTCGCGACGCCTCCTGCTGCAGCGTGCTGGTGATGAAGGGAGCAGCGGGTCGCCTTGGCACGTCCTTGACCTTGATGTCGCGGACGGTGTACTCGGCGCTGGCCAGTTGAGCCAGGGTGGCAGCGGCCTTCGTAGCGCTGGAGATGGTCAGTTTGCCGCGTCCCTTCAGGCCTGTGACTCTGGCCCAGAACGACTCATCGCTCGTGCTGCGGCCCAGCTTGACCTGAAGAATCCAGTACTCGTCGGGGACGAAACTCAGAATCTCACGCTCACGCTCCACGACGAGTCGAACGGCAACCGACTGGACGCGTCCGGCGGAGAGCCCGCGCTGCACCTTCTTCCAGAGCAGCGGACTCAGCTTGTAGCCCACCAGGCGGTCAAGCACGCGTCTGGCCTGTTGCGCATCGACCAGCCTCATATCGATGTCACGGGGATGCTTGAATGCCTTCTGAACTGCCTCAGGCGTGATTTCGTGAAAGACAACGCGGCGCAACTGGCGCGCGTCGCTGTCGAGCCGGGCCGCCGCTACGAGGTGCCACGATATTGCCTCACCCTCTCGGTCCGGGTCGGTTGCCAGAAAGATGGAGTCCGCCTTCGCGGCCGCGGCGCGTATCTCTGAGACTATCTTCGCCTTGGCGCGCGGCACGGAGTATGTCGGCTGAAAGTCGTTCTCCACATCGACGCCGAGCTTGCTCTTCGGCAGGTCGCGAATGTGCCCCAGCGAGGCGACCACCTGATACTGGCGTCCGAGTATTCGCCCGATGGTGCGTGCCTTGGTGGGCGATTCAACAATGACAAGTCCTTTACTCACTGCGCCTCCGGCCGCCAACGGCCCGATATCACGTATTGCATGTTGCCCACATCCTGCACCACGCCCTGCAGTTCCAGCAAGGCGAGCGCCGCCGCTACCTCTCGGCCCGAGAGGCCAAGCGTTCTGGCGAGTTCGTCCGGGTGCGATGGATTCGACCCCAGCTCGCCCATGAGCCTGATCTGAACCGCATCCAATTGCACCGGGGGGCGTCCCGCCGGTTCCGGTGGCGCCGCATCCATTCCAAATTCGGTGAGGATATCGCTTCCCCGCAGAACCAACTTCGCCTCGCCACGCTGGATCAACTGGTTGGCGCCGTTGCTCTCGGGAGAGAAGATGCTGCCCGGGACGGCAAACACCTCCCGGTTCTGGTCGAGCGCATTGCGCGCGGTGGCCAGGGCGCCGCTGTGCAACCCCGCCTCGATGACTACCGTGCCGCGACTGAGCCCGCTCATGATGCGATTCCGGCGCAGGAAGTTCTCCTTCCTCAACTTCGTTCCCGGGGGGTGTTCGCCAACGAGGGCTCCCCGCTCGAGGATACGCCGCGCCAGTGCAAGGTTCTCCGCCGGGTAGACAGTGTCAAGGCCAGCGGCCAGCACGGCGATGGTCTTTCCGCCACGTTCAAGCGTTTCCCGATGCACCATCGTGTCGATTCCGCGCGCCAGGCCGCTCACCGTCACCACCCCGGCGGCTACAAGGTCATTAACCAGCTCGGTGGTGGCCTGTCGGCCGTAGGCCGTTGGTCTTCTCGTGCCCACCATGGCCAGCGGCAACGCATCCGGGGCTGGAAGCACGCCACGAACGTACAGTACCGGAGGCGCGTTCGGTGCCTCCTGCAGCAAGGGCGGGTACCTCTCGTCGTCCGCAGTGAACGCATCGATAGAATACTGCTTCAGCCTTGCCACTTCTGCATCGGGCGAGAGGCTCTGCCGTGCGTCTGCAATATGGCGCGCAAGTCGCTCATCCAGTCCTGATGAGCGGAGATCACTCTCGGAAGCACTCCATGCCCGCTCCAGCGAGCCGAAGTAGTCCCTCAGGTGTCGCAGTCTGACGTATCCGATGCCGTTGACACGAGACAGCGCAACCCAGTATCCCAGTTCAGTCATAAGCTTGAGGGGCAATTGAGCGCCGATTGTAGCACACGGCCGCTTCTCATCCAGGTTCTAACCCGCATCGCGGCCGGCAACTCTCTGTGAAGGCTCCCGATGTAGGAGGCTACGCCGGTATCAGTGTGGCAGTATAACGGAAGTGGCGGAGAGGGTGGGATTCGAACCCACGGTCGCTTGCGCGACACGCGCTCTCCAGGCGCGCCTGATCGGCCACTCCAGCACCTCTCCGCGGAGAGGGTGGGATTTGAACCCACGGTGCATTGCTGCACACCGCTTTTCGAGAGCGGCACCATAAGCCACTCGGTCACCTCTCCAAACGGAGGGGATTATACCATACGTATCTCGTCGAGCGAACGCCTTGGGCGGCACCCTCTGTCTGCCTTTGGATTTGCAGCTCCAGTTCTCGTGCGGCCTCCTCTTGTGGCGGCGGGATGCGCCTGCCGACGTACTCCTGCGTGTAGTAGAATAGGCCCACTTTGGTATGGCTTGAGTTCGTCGCCTGTCTCTGCCTGATTCTCGCCGCGGGGACCCGGCTGACCCGGTATGCCGACGCCATCTCGGAGAAGACCAGTCTTGGCCGCATCTGGATCGGCATCGTTCTGGTTGCGACCATTACCGCGATGCCGGAGATGGCGACGGGCATCAGTTCTGCTGTGCTCGTCGATTCGGCAGACCTCGCGTTCGGCACGCTTCTGGGCAGCGTGTGCTTCAATCTGACCATCCTGGCGGCCCTCGATGTGCTCAATCGACAGCGTATTCCGACCTTGAGCCAGGTCAGCACGCGGCATCTGCCGGGAGCACGGTGGGGAATGGTGCTTTTTGGTGTCGCGGGACTGGGGCTCTACCTTGCGCCTAGAGTCATGACCCCTTCATTGGGCTGGCTCAGCCTTCCGGGGGCGCTGTTGCTTATCCTCTATCCCCTTGCTATCTGGCATATCCGGCGCAGCGAACAGCGCTATACCGCGGCCGAGGAGAAGGAGGAGACGAAGCACTACGCACATCTGTCACTGCGTGGCGTCTTCCTGCGCTTCTACCTCGCTGCGCTCGTTGTGATTGCCGCCGGCGTCTGGTTGTCGTTCACGGGCGACCGCATCGCTGAAGTCACCGGCTGGGGCACGAGCTTCGTGGGCAACCTGTTTCTGGCTATCGCGACATCGGCTCCTGAGATAGTTGTCTCCATTTCGGCTGTACGCATGGGCGTCCCGGATCTCGCGCTCGGGGACATTCTGGGCGCCAATATGCTCGACACTTCGATGGTGGGACTGGTCGACCTCTTCTACATCCGGGGCTCCATCTTCGCGGCCACCTCCCAGGTAAACCTTGTGGTGGTTGCAGCCGCGGCGTTCATGACGCTGATGGTGGCAGTGGCCATTGCGCGTCCTCGCGATTCCTACGTGGCCGGACGCGTCAGCTGGTACGGGCCACTGCTCGCGGGCTGCTACGTTGCGGTGGCCTACGTGCTGTTCACGTATGCAACCTGATATGCAGTGTTGCCTGTCGCCCATGCCGGTGGTAAACTTGGCCGAAGTGGCCCCTGTAGCTCAGTGGATAGAGCACTGGCCTCCGGAGCCAGTGGCAAGGGTTCGAGTCCCTTCAGGGGTACGTTTTTCCACACCGTAAGGAGGATTCCCCATGGCCGAATTGCTTGAGGTTAGGTGGCATGGTCGGGGAGGACTCGGGGCAGTGACCTCTGCAGAACTCCTGGCCCGGGCCGCCGCAGGCGAAGGCAAGTTCACGCAGTCCTTTCCCAGCTTCGGTCCGGAGAGAAGAGGAGCTCCGGTAGTCGCCTTTCTCCGCATCAGCGATCAGTTCATCCGCACCCGCACCAATGTCCGTACTCCAGATGTTGTAGTCGTAATCGACCCTCGTCTGCTCAAGGTGGTCGATGTGACCGAGGGGTTGAAAGCCGATGGCCTCCTCGTCATCAACTCGACCCGATCGCCGGCGGAGTTGAAGGCCGAATTCGGCTACAAGTGGCCGGTCGCTTCGGTGGATGCGACGCACATCGCCCGGGAAACGATCGGTGTCCCCATCACCAACACCGCCATGATTGGGGCGTTCCTCAAGGTGTCTCCGATCATCCCGCTTGAGGCGATGCAGGAAGCGCTGGAGGAGCGTTTCGGCTCTCGCG
>CAYNXN010000064.1:0-8158 GCA_964401175.1 uncultured Dehalococcoidales bacterium
GCCGCAGGCCGCCGCGCTGCAGCACGCCGAAGCGGTGTTGTTCGTCGACAACCGCGAGACCGAGCGCGGGGAACTCGACACCCTCCTGTATCAGCGCCTGTGTCCCGACCACGATATCGACGCCGCCGTCAGCCAGCAGCGTGCGTACGCGACGTCGCTGTGCGCTGGAGAGAGAACCGGTGAGCAGGGCGACCTGCAGCGGGCGTTCGAGCACACCGGTGAACGTCTGGACGGGGTTCGCCCGCGGCGAAAGCTCCGCGGAGAAGCCAGCATCCGCCACGTCGGTCGGGTTCGCTGGAGCACCCTGCAGCAGAGACTGCAGCGTTCTGAAATGCTGCTCAGCCAGCACCTCGGTCGGCGCCATCAGCGCAGCCTGCATGTTGTGTGCCGCGGCCAGTATCATGGCGGCGAGCGCCACCACCGTCTTGCCGCTGCCTACATCGCCCTGCAGCATCCGCGACATGGCCACCGGCCGCGAAAGATCCTGCAGTATCTCCGTCAGCGACCTCTTCTGTGCCTGCGTCAGGCTGAACGGCAGGAGCGATAGAAACGAGCGCATCAACTCCGGGTCGGTCCTCAGCGGATGTCCCGGCTGGCTCGTTTGCCACTTTCGCCGTGTGAGCAGCAGTCCGAGCTGCAGCCACAACAGCTCGTCGAATGCCAGCCGTTCGCGGGCGGAGGTCGCCTGTTCCAGTGTGTCGGGGAAGTGGACCTGCCGCAGCGCCTCGGGCAGGGTCGGGAGGTGGCCCTTGCGGAGTATCTCCAGCTCGAGGTACTCGTCCGGGCCCGGCGCACAGAGCCTGAGCGCCTCACTGACCCACTGTCGCATGGACTTGGCGTAGATGCCGCGGGTCAGGGGGTGGATCGGCACCAGTCGGCCGGTGTGCAGACCGCTCGATTCGACGTCCTCCCACTCCGGCGAGAGGTACTGCAGCCGCCTGCCGAATACGGTCACCATGCCGCTCACGACGATGTCTGTATCGGTGGGCAGCCTCCTGGCAACCCATGCCTGGTTGAACCAGATGGCCTTGATAGTTCCGCTGCGGTCGCCTATGAGCGCCTCCGTTGAGCGGCGGCCGCCGGGGTAGGTCCACGTGGCCTTGAGCACCCGTCCGACGATGGTTTGTTCCAGGTTGGGCTGCAAGTCTGCGATGGCCCGTGTCTCCCGGTAGTCCAGATACCGGCGAGGCAGCAGGTAGAGCAGGTCGTTCAAAGTCTGCACGCCCAGACGCGCCAGCAAGGCCGCCGTCCTGGTGGATACTCGTGGGAGCACGGTGACGGGCTGCGACTCGGGCGGTGGTCTGTCCGGGTCCCTCTGCCACAGGAGTTCAAGGGCCGTGGCGACCCACCGGGCCCTCTCAGACTCGTTCAGACCACCATAGCCATCAGCGACGCTCCGCAGTCGTTCCAGCGCGGGGCCAAATGATGCGGGGAGCGTTGCCGCAGTGGCGCTGAGGTAGGCATCCAGTCCGCCGATGACGGCGCCGTTGTCGTAGCGTCGCCTCGACTCCAGTTTGAGGATCTTGTGCAACGCCTCTCGCGGGTTTGAACGCGTCACACGCCCCTCGCATACGGATCGGCGCCCGGTGTGACGATGATCCACGCTGATACAGCACAGGGCTGCCGGCG
Organism: uncultured Dehalococcoidales bacterium; assembly: GCA_964401175.1. GTDB lineage: Bacteria > Chloroflexota > Dehalococcoidia > GIF9 > AB-539-J10 > SKVJ01. The sequence goes on from CAYNXN010000064.1 coordinate 1,630, forward strand.
AACCAAGGCACTCGTTCGCGTCACCGGGCTACTCGACCGAGATGATGAACTCGTAGTGTGGCTGGCCACCGTTGACCAGCTCGACATCAATAGCATACCGCTCACGTACTTGCGCGGCAACGGACTCCGCGATCGCAAGGTCGGTCTCGCCACCCCAGTACAGAGTAACCAGCTCCGCTTCGGCGGCGCCAGCCTTCTGCAGGGAATCGAGCACCACATCAGACAGCTCATCGCCCGCGGCCAGCAGCTCCCGGTCGTTCTTGATGGCGATGAATTGCCCCTTGCGTATCTTGGTGCCGTCCATCTCCGACTTGCGTACCGCCCGGGCGATCTCGATGGTGGTGACCGATTGCAGCGCCTCGGTCATAGCTTTCGCGTTCTCCTCTGCGCCGAGGTCGTAATTGAAGGCAAGCAGCGCGGAGATGCCCTGGGGTACGGTGCGGCTGGCGACCACATGAACCTGCTTGTCGCTCAGCTTCTGCACCTCGCCTGCCGTGAGGACGATGTTCTTGTTGTTGGGCAGCAGGATGACCTGATCAGAGGGAGCATGGTTGACCGCCTGGAGTATCTGGCGGACGCTGGGATTCATCGTCTGCCCGCCGGGGACCACGATCGTGGCGCCGAGGCTGTTGAACACGTCGAAGAGCCCGTCCCCTGAGGCGATGGTAACGATGGCCGTGTCCACCTGCGGCAGCTTGGAGCGCTGCAGCTTGATGAAATCCTCGTACTGGTCATCCATATTATGGATCTCTATCTGGTGCAGCGTGCCGAACTTGCCGGCGTAGTCGATCACCTCGCCGGGTTTGAAGGAATGAATATGGACCCGTACGACTGAGACGTCGGAATCGCTGTTGGCGCTCACGACGAGCGACTGACCTTTGCCTCGCAGCTTCCTCGATATCCGCTCGACATCGAGACTCTTCCCTCGCAGCACGAAGTTGGTGCAATAGCCGTAGGGAACCTCAACCTGCATCGTCGGCGGGGTCGACTGTTGCTGCAGCGGCTGGATGTCAATGGCCACCAGGTCGGGCATGCCATTCTTGTCCTTGCCGCGTCCGTTGAGAGAGGAAAGCGCACCATCGAGCAGCACGTAGAGGCCCTGAGCGCCGGCGTCCACCACTCCCGCCTCCTTGAGCACGGGCAGCAATTCCGGCGTGGCGGCGACGGTGTCTCTGGCGGCGCGCACCGCCGATTCGAGCACATACATCAGGTCAGAGCCCTCGTCCTGCGCGGCAGCGGTCGCGGCCTCGGCGGCCGAGCGCAGCACGGTGAGGATGGTGCCCTCAACCGGGTGTACCAAACCGCCGTAGGCGGTGTCCGTTGCGCGTATCAGGGCCTGCGCCAGCGTCGCCCCATCAAGCGTCTCCTGTCCCTCGAGGCCATCGGCGAAGCCGCGCCAGAACTGTGAGAGGATGACGCCGGAGTTGCCGCGCGCGCCCATGAGCGCACCGTAGGCCATCGAGCGGGCAATGGCGCCGACCGGTTCGCCGTTCAGCGTGCCGGCCTCGTCTACCGCCGAGCGCATGGTGAGCAGCATGTTCGTGCCGGTGTCTCCGTCGGGCACCGGGAACACGTTGATCGCGTTGATATCAGGTACCGCTCGCTCGAGCCACCGCGTGCCCACAGCGAACATCTTCCTGAATGTCTTGCCGTCGGCGAACTTCACCGTATCCATGACCATGAGGGGTGTCTTGCCGTGTGGGGGCATTCGTGATACCATCCTATTGTAGTGATTGTCAATACAAAGGTAAAGCAGGGATAGATTACATGAAGTGCGAGATCTGCGGTAAGCGACCCGAGTACGGCAACAAGGTGAGTCACTCCAAGCGCCACACGCGCAGGCGCTGGCTGCCTAATGTCCACCGGACGAACCTGCTCGTCCAGGGGGCCGAGTACTCGGTTAACATTTGTACACGGTGCCTCAGGACCTACTACAAGAATCAGGCCTAGAGCAGACGGCGGCGTATGCCGTCCCCCGTCCCGTTTGTGCAGGATAGAAGCCCGGTCAGTCAGTTGACCTCTCGCTTCGCCCCTCGGCATCCAGGCGCGCACGCGCTGCAGCAAGCGCTGCCGCTACGCGCGCCGGAGACGTGCCGCCCGGCACATCCCGAACAGCGACCGATTGCTCCACCGAGAGGTCTGCGATGTCCTCATCGAAGAGCGGAGAGAAGCTCCGATACTCGTCAAGCGACAGGTCCGCCAGCGACCTGCTCGCATCCCAGGCGTAGCGGCTGAGCGCGGCTGAGATGCCGTGGGCGGTCCGGAACGGCAACCCTTTGCGCACCAGGTAGTCTGCGACGTCGGTGGCCAGCACGTAGTCGCAGATGGCGCCGCGCATGCGTGTGGCGTCAACCTGAAGCGAGCGAACCATGCCGGCACACATGACGAGGGTATCTTTGACCGTATCGACGGTATCGAATAGCGTGAGCTTGTCTTCCTGCAGGTCTCTGTTGTAGGACAGGGGCAGGGATTTCATTGTCGTCAGTATAGCAACAAGATGGCCGTAGACGCGGCCCGACTTGCCACGGGCCAGTTCCGCGATGTCCGGGTTGCGCTTCTGCGGCATGATGCTGGAGCCAGTGGTGAAGTCCTCGCCGAGACGTATGAAGCCGAACTCGGCGCTGGACCAGAGGACGAGCTCTTCGGCGAGCCTCGAGATATGCATCATGACGATGGCGCACGAGGCATTGAACTCGACCACGAAATCGCGGTCGGAGACCGCATCCAGGCTGTTGCCGCTGATGCGGCTGAAGCCGAGCTCCCGGGCCACGAATTCGCGGTCAATAGCGTAGGGCACGCCCGCAAGCGCACCGCTCCCGAGGGGGAGCACGTCGATGCGACGGGCGCAGTCTGAGAGCCGCTCATCGTCCCGGCAGAACATCTCGAAATACGCCAGCAGGTGGTGGGGGAACAGCACGGGTTGCGCCTGCTGCAAGTGGGTGTAGCCAGCCATGATGACGTCATGGTTCCGCGCGGCAGTGTCGACGACGGACTGCCTCAGGTCACGCAACAGTGTGCGTACTGCGGTCACCTCGTCGCGCAGATACAGTCGCAGGTCGAGCGCCACCTGATCGTTGCGCGACCTGCCGGTGTGTAGCTTGCCGGCAACATCCCCGACGAGCTTGAAGAGGCGCGCCTCTACGGCCATGTGGATATCCTCGTCCGCAGGGTCGAAGATGAAGGCGCCACGGTCGATCTCATCGCGCACGGCGAGGAGCCCCTGCTCGAGTCTCAGCGCATCCTCGGATGGGATGATGCCCTGACGTCCCAGCATTCGGGCGTGGGCGATGCTGCCCGCGATGTCGTAGCGATACAATCGCCGGTCGAATTGCAGCGACCCGACGTAATCCTGGACCGCGCGGCTCTTCGATTCAAGCATCAGTCTGCGCCGATGGCCCCGCGCTGCGCCCGTGCCTGAAGACGAACGGGCAGGCCCCAGAGCCGAATGAATCCCGGGGAATCAGCCTGGTTGAAGGTGTCGCCCTTATCGTACGTTGCCAGACTGGTGTCGTACAGTGAGTACGGCGATTTGCGTCCAACCACCACGCACGTACCCCGGTGAAGCTTGAGTCGCACCACACCGCTCACGTACTGCTGGGTGTCCTCGACATACGCGGCGAGATTGTGGCGCAAGCCCCCGAACCACAGACCGTTGTATATCAGGTCAGCGTACTGGGCCGCCACCAGAGCCTTGAAACGCAACTGGTCCCTGGTGAGCACGAGATTCTGCAGTGCTGCGTGGGCCTTGAGCAGTACGGTGGCGGCAGGCGCCTCGTAAATCTCGCGGGACTTGATGCCCACCAGTCGGTTCTCGACATGATCGACTCTGCCGACGCCGTATTCGCCGGCGATGGCATGGAGCGCCTCGACAAGAGCCACGCCGCCCATACGTGTGCCGTCAAGCGCCACCGGTATGCCCCGCTCGAACTCCACCTCGATGTAGCGTGGAGCCGCCGGCGCCCTGTCGGGGTCGCGGGTCCAGGCATAGACGTCCGCCGGAGGCTCCACCCAGGGGTCCTCCAGCACCCCTGTCTCGATGCTGCGTCCCCACAGATTCTCATCGATGGAATAGGGGCTCTTGCGGGTTACCGGGATGGGGATACCGTTTTCCTCGGCATAACGAATGAGCTCCTCGCGGGTCATGCCCCATTCACGCGCCGGCGCGATGATCTTGAGGTCTGGCGCCAGTGTGCCGATGCCGACATCGAGACGCACCTGATCGTTGCCCTTGCCGGTGCAACCGTGCGCAACTGCAACGGCGCCGGTCTCGCGCGCAACCTTGACCAGCAGTTGCGCGATGAGCGGACGGCCGATGGCCGTGGCCAGCGAGTACTCTCCCTCGTAGATGGCGTCGGCCTGCAGCGAAGGCCAGACGAAGTCGTTGATGAACTGCTCCTTCACATCCGCCACCACGGCTTCAATGGCGCCAACCTTGAGCGCCTTGTCGCGGATGGCATCCAGATTCGCCACGTTGCCGATGTCCAGAGTGAACGTCACGATGTCGTAGCCGTACTCCTCCTTGATCCACTTGACCGCGACCGATGTGTCCAGTCCGCCCGAATATGCGAGCACCGCCTTTTCAGCCATGTGTTTCTCCTTCCTATGCTGAGGCCAGCACGGTCCTCAGAATGTCGATTGCCCTGTCGACGTCGCTGTCGTCCGTGATCAGCGGCGGCATGAAGCGTAGTGTGTTGGGTCTGACGCGGTTGATGAGCAATCCATGGTTCAGACAGGCCAGAGTCACATCCTCCGCGATGTCCTGCTCCAAAACCAGCGCGAGCAGCAATCCCCGGCCGCGAGCCTCTTTCGCAACGGGCAAGTCCCGGACGATGTCGTTGAGCAGGCGCAGGAATCGCTCGCCAACACGACGTACGTGGCCGGCGACGTCATGTTCGATGACGTAGTTCAGCACCGCCACTGCTGCAGCGCAGGCGAGCGGGTTGCCACCGAAGGTCGAGCCATGATCTCCCGGCTGGAAGGCCGATGCGCGCTCCTTGGCCAGGAACGCGCCGATGGGCACGCCGGACGCCAGTCCTTTCGCCAGAACGAGGATGTCTGGTTCGACCTTCGCCTGCTCGTAGGCGAACAGCGTCCCGGTGCGCGCGATGCCGGTCTGCACCTCGTCAAGTATGAGCAGGATGCCTCGCGCATCACACCATTCGCGAATTCGAGGCAGGTAGTCAGGGTGGGGAATGCGTACCCCCGCTTCGCCCTGGATCGGCTCAAGCATCACGGCGCAGGTCCGGTTGCTGGTAGCTGCCTCTATCGCCGGCGTATCGTTCCATGCCACATTCACGAAGCCGGGCGGCAGCGGCTCGTACAACTGCTGATACTTCTGCTGGGCTGTTGCCGCAGTCATGGCGAGAGTTCGTCCATGGAAGGAGTCGCCAACGGTGATGACCTCGTAGGCGCCATCCAGGTGCAGCTTGCCGTACCGCCGCGCAAGCTTCACCGCCCCCTCTGCTGCCTCAACGCCGCTATTGGCGAAGAACACCCGGTCGAGGCAACTATGGCCGACAAGCAACTCGGCCAACTGCAGTTGGGGCACAGTGTAGAACTGGTTTGACGTGTGGATGAGCGTCCTCGCCTGGCGCTCGATGGCCTCAACCAGGACCGGATGGCAGTGGCCCAGTGTGTTGACGGCCCAGCCTCCTACGAAGTCGAGATACTCTCGCCCATCGACGTCCCAGACTCGTGTGCCAGCCCCTCGTACGATCGTGAGGGGAATGCGGCGGAACGTCTTGAGGTAGAGCTGTGCTTCGACTTCAGGCCAGTTTCTCTGCGACAATGGTTGTGCCTCCTGGATCAGCCTCCAATTCGCGCAGCAACGCGTGGGCGCTGGTGCCGTCAATGATACGCGTTCGCGCTACGTGGCGCGAGGCGCGACTGCAGGCGCGGGCTTTGGGAATCATGCCGCCCCGGATGACTCCTCTGGCCACGAGAGCGTCAACCTCATCAGCCAGGATCTGCGGCATGACCCGGTCGGAATGGTCAAGGATGCCCGGGACGTCGGTCAGGTAGATCAGGCTCGACGCGCCGATTGCGGCGGCGATCTCCGCAGCAACATCGTCCGCATTCACATTCAGTAGCACCAATTCCTCATCTCCGGCGCCCCAGCAGACGGGCGAGATGACAGGCATGAAGCCTGCGGCCAGCAGGGCCGTTAACGCTGTGGGGTCGACGTGCGAGATGTCGCCGACCCGACCCAGCAGTGGGTTGCTGATGCTTGCGCGCGCCAGCGAACCATCTACTCCGGACAGACCTACCGCTCTGCCGCCATGTGAGTTGAGTTGCAGCACGAGCGTCTTGTTGACGAGGCCGGCCAGGACGGCGGTGACGACCCGCAGCTCCTCCTCGCCGGTGACGCGCAGCCCGTCCACGAAGCGGGACTCAAGGTTCAGGCGGGAGAGCCAGCGGTTGATCTCCGCACCACCGCCGTGAACTACCACCACCCGTATGTCGCTTCCATGGAGGGCCACCATGTCTGCAAGCGAGGTGTCGTTCTGCCCGAGGGTGCTTCCACCGATCT